>CAJXVQ010000167.1 GCA_913060685.1 uncultured Verrucomicrobiales bacterium | reverse complement strand
TCTACACAGAGTAGATCGTCGGCAGCGTCAGATGTGTATAAGAGACAGGTCTGAAGGAGTGCTTTATTTTTGGAGGGGTCCCTGGTTTGGAGCGAACCGCTCGTGAGATCTATGAAGGAACCTTTCCTTTTGTGGAGAACAGAAACCGGGAATATTTTGAGAAATTTCCCATGGACAAGGCAAGACTTGCCGAACTCTCAAAACACTTGCTGGAGAATGACGTGAGGTTTCCAAATGGAGACCCGTTAAAGCCACATATGATTCAGTTGCTGGGGCTGAAGTTTGGGTTTGCCCATACCGCCGAGGAAATTCATTTCCTGCTTGAAGAAGCATTTGTGTGGGCGGGGGATAAGAAAATTGTCAGCCACACTTTCAAGGTGGGTTTGCAATCGGCTCTCCGGTTTGACACCAACCCGATCTTCGCAATTCTGCATGAGGCCATCTACGCGCAAGGAAGCGCGAGCGCTTGGGCTTGTGATGCTGTCCAAAAAGAGCTCTATCCACACTTCGACAACTACGATGATTTCCTCTTCTACGGTGAGATGGTTTTCCCATGGATGTTCGATGAGATTTCAGAGCTTAAGGGCATGAAAGAAGCTGCTGATATTTTGGCAGCCTGTGAAGACTGGCCCCCACTCTATGACAAGGAGGTCTTGAGCCGGAATACGGTGCCGGTCGCCTGCGCGGTTTATGCGAACGACATGTTCGTGAATGCGAAGTTCTCGTTGGAGACCGTCGCATCGGTTCCTCATATGAAGGCGTGGCATACCAGCGAATTCGAACACTGCGGATTAAGAGTGGGAGGCGAGAGAATCTTTTCCCGTCTCATTGATCTCGCACGAGGGGAGGTGGAGAGATGATCCGCTCTCTTTGTTTTTCGGTGGTGGCACTGGCCGGATCGGCTTTTGCAAAGCTGCCCAATATCGTGATTGTCTATGCCGATGACCTCGGGATCGGCGACCTTTCGTGCTACAATTCCAAATGTTCTTATAAGACTCCACGACTTGATCAGATGGCCGCGGAAGGGATCCGTTTTACGGATGCCCACAGTCCCTCGACCATTTGTTCGCCTTCCCGATACGGGCTTTTTTCAGGACAGCAAATTTACCGTTCAACCGGTCAGGGCGGAGGTGCTTTCGAAGGTCCCGGAGGTCCCAGCTATTTGAAGCCGGGCACGCTGACTCTTGGTGGCATGCTTCAGAAAAAAGGTTACCATACCGGGATTTTTGGCAAATGGCATGTTGGCCTGACTTGGTTGGATAAGGATGGTAGGAAGCTGGGTGGGGGCTTTAAAAACTCCCTGCTCATCGACTACGAGAAAAGCACTCCTCTTGTCGATGGTCCCAATAAGAGGGGATTCGACGAATCGTTTGTTACTCCGAATTGTCCCACCACGGACCCGCTTTACATCTATATCGAGAACGGCATGGTGCCCGTTCCGGCCGACCAGCGCTATGACCCGAAAAGCAGCCCCAACCCCGGTGGGAAATGGCGTTGGGACAACGATGCCGGCTGGATGGCTCCCGGGTATGAGTTTGTGAAAGCGGATCTCCTCTTTTTTGAGAAGACGAAAAACTTCATCACCGAGCATCGTAAAAAGACTCCGGAAAAGCCTTTCCTGGCGATCTTCTCAACTCAGATCGCGCACGCTCCGGTGCTGCCCGCTCCGGAGTTCAATGGGGTCACCACGGGCGGGCCTCGTGGCGACTTCGTCTTCGAGCTTGATGCCCTGATGGGGCGGGTTCTTGACCTGCTCGATGAACTCGGGATCGATGATGAGACTCTTGTTCTCTTCAATGCCGATAACGGTGCTGAAACCGTTCACGTCGATTGGATGCGGGAGGACCACAATCATGATTCTTCCGCCGGTTTCCGCGGCATGAAGCGGGATGGTTGGGAAGGCGGTCATCGGGTTCCTTTTATCGTGAGATGGCCCGGAAGGATTCCCAAAGAACAGGTCTCCAGCCAGATGACAAATACCACCGACATCATGGCAACGCTTGCTTCAGTTGTCGGCTACAAGCTGCCTGATGAAGTCGCCACCGATAGCTTCGACATGCTTCCCGTGATGCTTGGGAACCAGGACTCGAAGAATTCCGTTCGTCCGCATCTCCTGACTCAGAGTTTTCGGGGAGAATTTCAGATCCGAAAGGGAGACTGGAAATATCTCGATCACAAAGGCTCGGGCGGTAACGGCTACGACAAGGGCAAGCTTGCGAAATATGCTCTCAAGGAGAACGAGCCCGAAGCTCCGGGGCAACTCTACAACCTCGCCGCTGATCCTGGTGAGACGACCAATCTCTACTTTAAGGAGAAAGCGATGCGTGAAAAAATACAGGCCTTGCTGGAGAACCTCAAAAAGAGTGGACGAAGTGCGCCCATAGGGAGAATACCCGTGGGGATGGGAAATATCCCGAAGGTGAAATAGGAGGCCGCGTGAGACGGGGCTATTTCGAATCGCCAAATGGATTCTCATACCAAAAGACTCCAAGTTGATCCCGCTCTTCGCAACAAAGGACGTCGAGGTCGCCATCGCCATCGACGTCATAGGGCACAACGCGATCGTATTTGAGGCCGGGTTCACCGGCGATTTTGTGGCTTTGCCATTCCTTGTCGAAGGGGGAATTCCTCCACGAGAGCCATCTCATTCCGGAGAGAGGACCGTTCGCTCCTTCGCAGCTGAAGACGAGGTCGTTTTTGCCATCAAGGTCGACGTCGAAGACGGCGGGGCTCTTTCCTCCACCCACGCCATCGGGGAGGGGAATGACATGTTCATTCCATTTCTTATTTTGGAAGCGAAACCAGACGATTGCAGTCTTATCGATCCCAATGACGTCGTCTTTTCCATCTTGGTCGAGGTCACCGAGCGCGATGAATTTGATCTCACGATCAGCCGCTCCGATATCGTGTCGTATCCACTCAGCGCCTTCTTTTACGGCGTTCTTGCCGGGATGCTGAAGCCAATAGATTCCTCGTTTAGGACCTCTGCGATCGCTGACTAAAACGTCCATCAGGCCATCCTGATTCATATCGGTTGAGATCAGCGACATGATCCATCCGGCTTCCTGGATTTTATGGAATTTCCATTCTGACAAGTTCCGGCTGTTTTGTGGATTTTCCAACCATCCAATGCTCCCATTCCATCCTTTCGAGCCGACGATGAGGTCGAGGCCATGTTGGCCATCCACATTGAATGGCAGGGCATACATCCACGATTGGGATTTGGCGGTTGCGGGGATGACTTTGGTCGTCCACTTGTCAGCTTGGAGCAACGAAGGTTTTTCCTGTGGGGCCCAGTGAATGAAGATGCTCTTGGTTCGTCCTTCGCAGGAGCTGATGACATCGAAGGCTCCGTCGCCATCGAGGTCGGCAAAGACGGCATCCTCGGGCGAGGCGACATTTCCAACCGTGACCGCCGGCCAGGTTTGTTTTTCCTTTCCGCGGCCTGGATGGAGATAGGCGCGGACGAGATTTCCTTCCTCCCAACCGGTTGCGATATCCATCAAGCCGTCTCCATTGATGTCCGCCAGTCGAATGCCATCCGCACCCTTTGAGCTATTGTCGATGGTGTGGCGCTGCCACGGTTGCTCGGCGGCATTCAGAGGGGGGAAGAAAAAGAGAAGTATCAATAATTTCATTTTATGAGGGAAGATGAAACGTGTGGGACAGGTCCGACGGTGGCCCCTTCAATAAACTTGGCGTTGGTGGCGGTCTGCCGAAGGTCTGGTTTCCCTTGGGAGATGTTTTCAGCCCATCGGACGATCCGCCTGATCAAGGGCTGGTGGGGCCATTGAATATGTGCGATCGACGGATGGAACCAAGGGAATACGGGATGTGCGTCCGTGCAAATTAAAGAAAGTTTTTGTGGAGCAATGATTCCTCTCCGGGCGAGATACTGTTGGGCTGCAATAAAGTGGCTCGCTTCGTCGATCATCAGCGCGGTTGGCGGAGTCAGGCTGAAGAGTGAGTCCAGAAGTTTGAGGAGACCCTTCGGTGTCGTCTCCCAGTCGGGGAGATTGTATGCCCCCGAAGGAAGGCCCAAGGCCGTGAGCTCGTCGAGAAAAGCTTGTTCGGGAAGTCCCGGAATAGGGCATCGCCGCATTTTGCTTGTGAGAAGAACAATGCGGCGATGCCCCATTTCGTTTAATTGTCGAATACCGGCGATGTATGCCGGAACTTTGTCGGGTCCCGCTCCGGCCAGAGGGAGGCCCCTGCGGTGTCCAAAGAGAGCAAAGGTCGGTGTTTTTTGTTTCGCGAACCAGGTGAGCGTGTCTCGGGAGGCCGCGCTGAGGATCCAGGCATCAGTCTTGACTTCGGCCGCCATTCTTGAAATTCGCTGAACATCCATTTTGAGATCCTGTAAGGTCTTGGGGAGGGGGAGCACTGAGTGTCCCGCTGCTTCGAGTTCGTGTTGCAGATCAATATTGTAGCCCTCGCGCTGGGCAGAGCGATCATAGTGTAACAAAGCGATTCTTAACGGCGTGTTCACTTTGGTTTGCGTAAGATTGATTTTGCGGCGTCGACATGGTCCCTGTGAGATGAGGGTGCCCTCGTTTTCAAGCTGTTTGAGAGCAGTCTCGAGGGTATTGCCACCAACCCCGAGTTCCCGGGCCAGGCGATTGCTCCCCGGCATGAGCCCGCTCCAGGTTCCTTGTGCCAGTTCCTTACGCAGATGCTCCGCCACCTGCTCTGAGGCTGTGAGAATGTGGATTGGGGACATGTGGCGAAAACTGCCTGAAATGGGTCATGGTTGTCAAGTGGGAGATTGTTTTACATTTTAGTGAATTATCAATATATTCAGCAATCTCAAATGCCTCCCAGACTGCTTTGCGTAGTTTGGGGTTTTGTTAAGAAAATATTCTTTTGTAGTGGGGAGAAGCTTCCATCACTCATGTTCAACTTATCAATTAAAAATTTATTCAATTATGACGTTTACTAAACATTTCGGAGCATCTGCTCGCATGCTTGGGCTTACCGCGCTCACCGCAACCGCCCAGGCGGCTAGTCTCACGGCCGAGTTTCAGGCCACCATCGCGTCTGAGCAGCATCCGGACTTCGGTGGTGAGGCACGCTTCTACCACGTCTCGGTGAATCCCGAAAACCCAGGTGTCGGTTCTTTTGCTGCCACTCTCGTGGGCTCAAACGATCCCGCCCCAAGCTTTGTTCGGAACTTCACAGGGGATGTCGTAAGCTACAAATGGGTAGGTGGTACCAATAACGATATCACCGGTGTCTCCGTGTCAGGCGGAGACGCAAGCCTCATCGCCTACGCAACCACTGACACGTCGTTCGATGGCTTTGCCCAGAACCAGTTGAAGCTCTGGACTACAACCGATCCGGGAGCCGATTTGGCAACCGAGGGGGTGGATCCCTTTAACGTGGTTGCCGATGTCAATGGTAACGGTTACCGCTCCTTCGGTGGAGCCGTTACTACCGTCGATATTAGCGGTCTTTCGTCCGGTTCGGTTTACGTCTTCTATGGTGCTTTTAACGCCACACCCTCGGTTACGGCCGTAATGCGGGACACCGACGGCGTATCGCCCGATATCACGATCACAGATGCCCACCTCAACGGAGATGCTGCCAATCGCACGGAGTATTATGTTGCGCAGCTCAAATTCGTGAATGATGCGGGCTACGACGAAATCGAATACACGCATCTCGCGAATGGCACTGATTTTGCCGGTAATGGCCGTGGGCTTGGCACCGTGTTGACCGGCGCAGATAGGGGGGGCAGCCCTTCGTGATTAGTGAGATTTCCTTCAACAGCGAGACCAATGAAGTGACGCTGACATGGCCGAAGACCGGCGCTGCCAGCTTTATCGCAAAAGTTTCGGAGGACCTGGAAGATTGGAGTGTCGACCTCGATGACGGCATCACGCCAGACCTCGATGAGAAGCCCGAGGATGTCCTCAATATCACGATCACCCTTCCTCTGCCGGAAGATCTTGAAGGATCTCCCAAGCTCTTCTTCCGCGTGGAAGAGGGTGCCTAGGCTACCCTCTTGGAGCTCTGACTCAAAATTTCAAAATCAAGGTCGGGAAATTTTCCCGGCCTTTTTCCTGAGACTTCCGCGATGATTCCAAGACTTTTCCGCATTGGTGGGACTCTTTGGTCATCTTCCAGACTAGCTCTGAGAGCAACTCCTTTAAAAGGTAATCCCTCCGGTTCGCCTTTTTTTTAAAGGCAATCCACCTGAGTGAATTAGGGAGAGGCTCACTCTTTTCATAAGGATCGATAAGGCTGCGTCCTCATACACCAGGCGTTTACGAACCCAATCATCCGACAGAGGATCCCATCGTCTTCACCTCCGGTTTTTGATCGGAGGTCTTTCCTCGAGGCCGTATCCAGAGGGTCGTACCTTGGATTTATTTTTTGAGGAGAAGCAGCTGGGCTTCTTTAACCCAACCAGCGGGGCGTTGGCCTTTTCCGACTTGTTCTCCGTCACCGAGATCGTTCTGGGCTCCTTTGACGAAAGTCATGAGGCGTTTGACGACTTCGGGGTTTGATTTGGCGAGATTATTTTTCTCGCCCGGATCAGTCTTGAGGTCGAAAAGCTGGAGGGGGCTTTCTTTGATCTTCTTGCTCCATCCGGTGAACTTTTCGGACTGGGGAAGAACGAGTTTCCACTTCCCGCTGCGGACGGCTTGAAGTTGGGAGGTGTGATAATAGAAGAAGGCTTTGTGAGGAGATTGGGCGCCTTCTTTTCCGAAGAGGAGGTCGCGAATATCGTGGCCATCAATTTTACGATCACCGGGTACTTTGCCCCCGGCAAGAGCAGCGAAGGTCGGGAGCATATCCAGAGTTGAGGCGAGCTGGTCGCAGATTGCGCCGGCGGCAATCTTTCCAGGCCAGCGCATGACGCAAGGCACCCTCATGCCCCCTTCGTCGGTCGTTCCTTTTGATCCTTTAAGCGGGTCGTTACTTCCGCCATTACTGCCGTTGGAGCCATTGTCAGAGGTGAAAATGACAAGGGTCTTTTGATCGAGATTCAGATCCTTAAGGGTCTGCAAGATCGAGCCGGTTGAGGCGTCCACTTCTTCGATCCAGTCGCCGTATTTTCCGTTCTTCGATTTGCCCGCAAATTCCTTTCCTGGAAAGAGGGGGAGGTGGACCGAAGTGTGAGGGAGGTAGAGGAAAAAGGGCTTTGTGGCGTTTGCTTTGATGAAAGAAACGGCCTCTTCAGTGTATCGCCGTGTGATGGGGGCTTGCTTGATGGGGGCCTCGATCACCTTCTCATCTCGAAGGAGGGGAAGGGGGATGTGCTTGCGTCCCATATCATTCGAATAGGGAATGCCAAAATAGGAATCAAATCCCTGTCGGGTTGGGAGGAAGTCCGGTTGATCACCGAGATGCCACTTGCCGATGCAGGCGGTGGCATAGCCTTGCTTCTTGAGGATCTCGGCGATGGTGATTTCATCAGGATTGAGCCCCTTGCGTGCTGCTGGAAAGAGAACCCATTTGTCGTTCTGATCAACGTGCATGTTGACCCGGCGTGGGTAGCAGCCGGTCAAGAGACTGGCGCGGGAAGGGGTGCAGACGCCGCTGGTGACATAGAAGTCGGTGAAGCGCATGCCCTCCCTGGCCATCTTGTCGATGGCTGGGGTCCGGTTCTTAGTGGAGCCAAAGCAGCCGATGTCGCCGTAGCCCATGTCATCCATGTAGATGAGGACGATGTTGGGTTGCTCGGCATTTGTTTGCAGGGTGCCGAGGAGGAGGAGAAAAGTGAAAATGGATTTCATGGTGGGACGAGGTGCTAGGAGCGCATGAGTTGTTTGATGGCTCCGGTTTGGTCGATTTTTTTGCGAGCTGTTTCGAGATCGAAATCACCATAATGTTCCATGGGGTTTCCGTAAGCATTCAAGAGAGTGGTATACCAGTTTCCGATGGTTTTATGGCCTTCGGTGGCGTGGTGAGGGAGGCGAATGTATCGACCCGCCATGTCGAGATTGCACTTATCTCCGGACATCACGATGAAGGGAGCTTCGGTGCCGTGGCTGTGGTGGCCTTCTCCGTTTTCAGGAAAATACATGACGATGGTGTTGTCGAACATCGTTCCTTTGCCTTCAGGTGTCGCTTTGAGCTTATCGACGATCGCGGCGACTTGTTCCATGTGCCCTATTCGGATTTTCTCGCGAATTTTCTCAGCGGGAATCCCACTGTAACCGCCATTGTGTCCGAGTTCGTGGATGGAGATGTGATCGCCTTCGTTTCCTTGCAGGCCCTTGATTGGGGTGGAAAGTTCATCGATGGTGTAAGTGACGACATTGGTGAGTCCGGTGATGAGCGCTGCCGACAGGATGTCCGTCATGGCCTTTTGCTTTTCGGGAGTGCTGGCATTAGGGCCGCCATTGGCATGAACGGGGTCGAGCTTGGGGAGGTGCCTGGCGATCGCTCCCGACATTTTTTCGAGCTTCTTATTCCGTGCTCGGATGGAGTCGATGGAGTCGATGTGATTACTTAACTTGAGTTTTTCATAGCCTTGCAGGATGTCGGCTTTTAATGATTCCTCGCCTTCGAGAAATTCCAGCATGGCATTGTCGGAATTGACGGCGTCGGGATTGGTGACCGACTTGAAGAGCTCATTGTAAGCAGTTTCCGGATCGGCGTAGCAGTAGTTCCGTTGGTGGGGAGCGGGGGCGGAGTAGCCGGAGACGATGCCCGTGCGGTAAGTGCTATAGTTGCCGGTGAGCGAGAGTTCGACGTGGCCAAACGGGGAAGGAGAGAGTTTCGCGAGCTCGAAGTCGATGGTGGCTCGTTTGATCCCGCTAAGCGAATTTCGGCCTGATTTATAGGCACCCATGACCGAAGAGTAGGACCAGTGGCCATTCTCGCTCATCTTGCAGGAAAGTCCCTGGAGGATGGAGAGGTTGGCTTTGTGGCCTGCAATCGGACTCATCCACGCGGGGAGTTCGTGCTTGTCGAGGTCGATCTCGAGAGTCTCCTTTTTGGAGTCTGCCGCTTTTTCGGCTTCCGAGAAAGTGGGGAGAGCCACTTCATTTGGCCGGATGCCATTGGATTTGCGGATGAAGATGAAGCGCTTGGGGGCGCCAGACCCGGAAAGGGGGTTGCCGAAGGCTCCGAATGATGTGGGGAGCGCGAGAACTCCGGCACCGAGAGCGGACTGTTTGAGAAAGTGTCTTCTGCTGTTCATGTCTGTCTTAAAGGGTTTGTTTTGGCTTTCGGTAAATGAAGGAATCGGAGGTCAGAAGCGAGAGGATGACGGCGTTGAAGCTACCACCACTTTTGACATAAGCGAGATCGGCGTCGATCAGGGTTTTTGAATCAGAGAGAACTTCATTTCGGCCCATGAAATAGCGGAAAGCGTGACGAATGATGGATTGGCGGACCCGGGTGGACTTCGCGAGGCGGCCGGCAAGGTCGATGGCGTTTTCAATTTCACCGTCGAGTGCGGGGTCGCCCGTGCCTTTCAGGAATCCCTTGCTGTCGACAGGAAGGGTTTTGTAGGTGTCGCGGAGATCGACATGGTTGGCGGCTTTATCGGGGCCTTTTTTAAGGAGGTTGTCAGGGTGCTCGAGAGCTTCTTCAGAGCGGAAGCGTCCGAAGTCATCATACATTTCGAAGCTGTAGCCCAAGGGGTTCATGCGTTCGTGACATCTCCAGCAATATTTCTGCTCGGTGACATCGGCGAGGCGATTTCTCAAGGTGCTGTGATGATCTTCCGGGACGACCGCTTCGACCGTGATGGGAATCTCAGGGATGGTTCCGGCGAGGAGTTTCTCACGAACCCATTTGCCGCGGACGACGGGGTCGGTCTCGGTGTTCTGGGCGTGGGCAATGAGCCAGGCGGGGTGCGTCAGCATGCCCTTGCGCTGATCCACCTTGGCGGGTTGCACGCCCGGGTAGTTCCACTTGTCCAATTTGATATTGTAAAACTTGGCCACTTCCGGGCTCCTCAGCTGCATCCCGGTGCGGGTATCGGCGTTATATTTTCCGTGGGCGGGGAAGGAGACGAAGGGCGCGGCGCCTGTCTCGCCTTCGTCAAACCGGAGGCTGAAGCTCGTCAGGGCGGTTTTGAATTCGCGGATGGGATTGCGGCGGCCTTTGCTCTCAAGCTCGTTGACATTGACTCCCCGCATTTGGACTTCGGCGAGGAACTCCTTGTGCTTGACGAGGTCTGCAAGTTCGAATTTTTGCCAGTCCTTGTCTTTGAAGTATTCGTAGATCCGGCGAATACGCTCGGAGGACTCGGTCATGGCTTCGTTGTCGCCGGAGTGATAGACGTAGAATTTATCAGTGGTGAGGAGTTCCTCGAAGACGTTGATGTCCTTTTTGAGAAAGTGCTCCACGAGGCGATCGGCTTCCCCGACAAGTCGACCTTTGGCGCCATCGTAGTCGCCGCCGAAGCGTTTGCGGTCTTTAAAAATGGGGAGCATTTTGGGATAGCCAAAGAACTCGCGGAAGAAGCGAAGACTACGGACAGGGAGGTTGGTGATGCTTGCGGTGTGTTGAATCCGCTGGACTCCTTCATCAATGACGTAGAATTGATCACGATTTTTCAGAAGGCGGGTGACTTCGCGGATATAGTCTTCGCGAGTGTTGAGGCGTCCACTTTCAGCTGCTTTGACAAGCTCGGCGTCGGGACTGCTGTCGCTAAGAGCGTAGGAAATGGCGTAACTGGCATCCCGGGGTGAAAGCATTTTTCGGCCCTGTTCATCTGGCTCACCGGAGCCAAATTCATTGCGATACACGAAGTCGGATCTGAGGATGAGGGTTTGGATGAGCTTTTGAACTCCATTGAGGTTTCCGAGGCTGCCGATGTAGTTCCTGGCCAATGCCATGTATTTTGTTGCTTCGTCGGCGGAGGGGGAGCGTTCGAGAATTTTGAGAAAAAGTTCTTCGACCAGCCGGGAAACGATTTCGTCGGCAGGAGGACCGGCCTCCTTGCGCTCCTGAATGAAGCCCTGTTCCCAGTCAGTCATGCAATTGTCGATGATGGTCTGGTAGCGGTCACCTTGCTTGCGATGTTTGCGAATGGTTGTCGCGATCATGTGCATTTCGGCATCGCCGCGTGATTTATAAACATGGGGTTTGTTCCTGTCATCGTAGTCATGCTGTTCGATCTGGCTCCGCCATTCTTCCATGTAGCCGCGAAGGAAGGTAACCCGGGCTTGGATCTTGCGTGCGTTGTGGCCGAAGTTGAACCACTCCCGTTCGCATTTCTCGATGAGTTGCTCGTCGGATTGTCCTTTTTTCTCGTGTCGCCGCATGGAGCGGAAGACCAAAACCAACTCTTCCTTTCCGGGATTAGCGGCATGGAAGGGAGCCTTTTTTGTTTCTCCTTCAGTGGCCGCTTTTTTGATGGGAAGGGCATTGAATCGGGGGAGGAGGCTGGTGTGCCTGCCCTTGTAAACATCTTGAAGGACTTGCTCGATGTGATGGTCGAGGAAGCCTTTCCGCGATTGCAGGATCGAATTGTGGCGGTCTTCCTCAGACATGATCGCGGCAAAAGAAGGAAGATAACGCTTGTCCCGCCTGCCAAGGTCTTCGGTCATAGAGACGGCGGCGTTTTTGGCGTTGGTGATCATCGTGAGGAGATGACCGCCATCCAGGGTCGTGGTATCGTAGTAGCGGACGCCGGTGTTGGTGGGGAGGAGGAAGGGGTTGGTGAGATTGACCCGGCGGTTGTTGTCGCCGATCACGGAGACTCTTTTACCATCGATGGTTTTGTTTGGGCTGTGTTTGAGGAGCTTGTTGAACTTGGCGTCGAAGATGAACTCGCTGATCAACCAGCGACGGTCCGGAGTGGACGGTTTGAGGTGAGCGTAGTCCCCGGAGAATAGTTTTTCGTGATCGACGTAGTTGCCGAAGTCCGGCATGCGTAATTTATCCTCAAGTTTTGAGGCATTGTGTTTCGCCAATTCGTCGGAGGCCCAGGCGACGAGGTCTGCTCTCTCCTCATCCTGTCTCTTATACACATCTCCGAGCCCACGAGACCGAGGCTGATCT
>CAJXVQ010000166.1 GCA_913060685.1 uncultured Verrucomicrobiales bacterium | reverse complement strand
AGTGATGACACGCCCCTCAAAATCCTCGATCAAGTGGGTTAAACGAGTGCCATTCTCACTAGCGGGCTGTCACTCTTAGTCTCAGATAGAGCCTGCTGCTCGATGCGGCCGGGGCGATGCTATAGAAGGTGAACGTCGCGGTGCCATCACCGTTGTGGACTTCGTTCTCCAGTTGGAAGGCAGGTTCAGCCGGGGTCCATGCTTCAAGGTCCGTCGATTGCTCCATGGTGACTACAGCGTCCTCGGCGGCGAGGTTCACGGTGTAGGTGACCGAGAGCGAGCCATCAGGTGCGATGGTCGTCTGCAATACCGATCCATCGCCCGCGTTAGAGTCGCTGGTGCCGAAAGCGTGTTCTGCAAACGCGGAGAGGCCATCGCCGTCGTCATCGGCCACTGGGTCGCCGGTGAACGGGGTGGCACTACTGGTGCCGGGCTCGCCGCTCGCCGCCGTGCTCGCCCGCCAGTTTCCTCCCAATGAGTGGTCGGGGTTCGATTCTGGTTGGATCAACACGATACTCGGGCCCATGCCATCGGGTGACATCGGCCATGGGTGCCTGTCGTTGTATGTGAAATTCCGGATGATCCCGTTATCGCCGTTCAAGGTGAGGCGTTCGCCGGCGCTGGCAAGAGATGTGTCCGCGGCGAACTCACCGGCGATGAGATTTCTCAAGTCAACGCCGTAGCGCTGTTCGAAGGCCGCCTGGCTCTTGACGACGAGCGCGCGCGCGCCCGGTTCGAGGACGGTAAAGGAGGCACCTGAGAAGTCGAAGTCGATCCCGGTGGCGAAACTCACACCGAGAAGATCGACCGGGTTCACGGAGATGTTCAGCAGTTCGAGGTACTCGAACAGGTTCGGGTCGGCGAAGCCGGCGTCGATTTCGGAAGCGCTGGGTGGGGCGGGATTATACATGATCTCGGAGATCACGATATTGCTTGAGTCGGCGAGTTCGGCGCCGATCACGTAGGTGGCGGTCGTCGGTGCACTCCATTGTTCGCCATCGTAGGCTCGCGCGATCACCGTTGAGGTTTCGTTCAAGACGATGGGTGTTGCGACCACGGTGTGGTTCACCGTGAGCTGCGGCTTGATCAAGAGATCTGATCCGCCCGGAGTCGAATTCATGCCTTGGATGGCGAGCACGTTGGTGCCGTCGATCAAGGCGGCCTTAAAGGCAGTGATATCGAAGTCAAAGGAGTTGTTATCAGCGATGCCATTGAAAGTATAATTGACGACCGTAGCATCGGAAGGTCCGCTGGTTGAATCGCTGTTCCAGACGATCGTCGCTGGGGCGCTGGTGCTGCGGGCAACTTCGGTGCCGTTCAGATAGGCGACGAAGGCGTCGTCGTATTTGATCTCCATGAGAAGCGAGTTCACGTTCGCGGCGTTGTCGAAATCGAATTCGTAACGGAAATAACAACTGGCGTTGTTCGAGCCATTGGCCGAAGGCTGCATCTGGCTTTTGATGTTGGTGGCGATCTCTGGAGTCAGGGTTCCGCCGTTGCTTTCGAAGCCGAGTCCGGATGTGCCGGCCGACCAAGCGTTGTCATCGAATCCCCTTAGGAACCATGTCGACTCCAAGGAGTCATCAAGAGGGACGAAATACTGACAGTTGGCGTTGGCTTCCAAGAGCACCGAATCGACCGGGCCACCGTCGAAGGGGGCGGAGGAAAGGGAAGGGGTCCCGCCCGGGGCACGAGGATCACTCCCGTCCAAGGAGTAATAAATTCCCGCGTCAGCGGATGTCATCGTCAACTCGAAGCCGGGGGCCACCATGCCGCCGGGATTGTTGAGGGTTGGGGGGAAGAAGAACTGCTCGTCGATCCACTCGGAGCGCGCCTTCAACCAGCCCTTGAGGTGCGAAACGTCGCGCTCCCAGCCAGTCGTCCCGGCCTCGGAGAAATTCTGCCCACTGATGCTGCCAGGTGGGTATTGCGTCCAGCGCGCGAAGCTGCGCGCCTGTGCCTCGCGGATCTCGGCAGCCATCCCATCAACAATCGTTTCCATGTTCGGCTGACCGAACTCCGATCCGCGCAGTTCAAACCAGCGATCGACGACCTTCTGCATGACATCCGGACGGGTGCTTGAGGCGGCGGGTTTCGGCTGATTGTTGCTCCGAAAGCCGAACAGCTTGCCGAACCACGGATAATTGGAGGCATACCAGGTTGGATTACCGGTGTCCCATTGGCGTGGGTTGTCATCGCGGTTGTCATCCGAGCCCATGGTGCGGTCGTAATCCCAGATCGGGCCCGCACTCACCGGACCATTGCGCTCCTTGTAAAAATACTGCGAGAGGCGTCCCCAGTCCGGATCCATTGCGAGGATGTTGAGCCAGAAATTGTCAATCCACGCATCGACGTCCATATACTCGGAGAAATGCTTTCCGGTGCTCGGGTTGATCCCGCTGGGAGCGTCCAGCGCACTGTTCATCTCAGCAAGGTATCCCTGGATATACGTTCGCTGGGCGGAAGTGATCTCGTTTGGTGACGTCAGCGGGACCGTCCCCCCACTGCCAGCGGCGTTGAGTGTCAGTTCCCCCACGCCTTGGCGATCCCTCTTGAACACGTAGCCGCCGGTGACTTCAGGTTCGCTGTTGTCCCAGGGGTCAACCGATGGGATATCGAGGCGACCCTTATCGGGTTCGATCTTCTCCATGAAGGTGTAAACACCGAAGTAGTCGGAGCTTGTGATATCCCCACCTGTGGCGTCGTGGAAGATCTCGATGAACTGTGTCTTCACTGCCCATCGGTCGATTTGATTGCTGAGTTCATAGAGAAACGGATTGCGCATCAACGACTGGTCGAACTGGAAGCGCGAGTTGAGAATCCAGTCCCCCTCGGCCGAGAAGCCCAGTGGTCTGATATTGACATCCTCATCGAACTCGTTCCAGCTCTCGAGTGCCATGGCATACTTGGCGAAATTGCCTGAACTGGAGCCACGCTTGCGGTAGCCGCAACGGGTTCCGAGGGAGGGCTCACCGGTCAGGGTCGCGCGACCGGTCTCCGGATCAGGCTCATAGATCAGCATGAATCCTGGAACCCGCCTGCTGTCGTTGGCGCCGGGAGGCTGTCCAGGGCTGAACTTGTGAAGCAGGACGATCGGTAAATCAGAAGAAAAATTCGCCTGGCTGGGATCGAGTTTCATGTATCCTTCCGTGCTCCCGGGTCCTTCAATCGCGCCTGGAAGAAAGGCCTTCGCCCGCACCATTGTTGAGCCGTTGATCGAGATCGGCGAGCTGTAGACCGGCGACGGCGAAGCCGGGGTGTTGGTCGGGATGCTGCCGTCTGTGGTGTAGTGGATCACTGCGCCGGGATTGGGAACGCTGAGCTCCAGCGAGAAGTTTTGGGTGAAGGCGCGGCCAGTCATCGAGAACTGCACCAAATTCGGCGGAGCCAGGTTGAGGACGCCGTTCGGTGCCCCTGGTGTCGGTTCCTCAAAGTAACCCGGCTGAGGGCCTGCAGAAATGTCTTGGATTTCGCCGACCAGTTCGGGGATCACGAGGAAGTCTGAACTCGAAAGCGAATCATTGAGACCGTGGATCGCGAGGATGTTCTCACCGGCGACGAGCGCGCCCGCGAAGTCGAGGGGGAAGAACTCGAAGGGATCGCCGACCCTGATTTCGGAGCTCGCCGACGATTTGGAGTCGAAGAGAAGCGGGGCCGGGGCCTTGCTGGTGGCGACGAGCGAGCCGTTCAGGTAGGCGGCGAAGCCGTCGTCCATTTTCATCTTGAGGGTGAGGGTCACCACCTCGGCAGGATCTGTGACCTCGAAGGGGATGCGGATGTAGATCGAGGCGTTGCTGCCCTTCATCTCGGTAGTCAGATCGCCATCGGCGGCGATGTCGTCACCGACTACGGTGCTGCTGTATCCCCAACCGAGACCGGTGTGCGCGGCGCTCCAGTTGCTGTCGTCGAAGCCGGGCGACTGCCAGACGGAGCCTATGTCCTCGCTCGGCACGTGATAGGTGACCGGTGCCCCGACCTCGAAGAAAGTCGCGGCGGACAAGAGGCCCCCGCTGCCGATACCGTATGAAACATCGCGATACTGTTCGGGAAACTCAGGACTAAAGGAGGAAACGACGGTCCTGCCATCAGGTGCGACCAGCGCCAAGTACTCCCCCCCGGCATTTAAGCTAAAGTTGGTGTGCAGTTCGGAGCCGGCGATGGCGCGGTTTTTGCCACTGGCGAAGACGACAAGGTAAGCGCCCGGGGCAATGCTCTCATCGGGGAAGGTCCACTTGCTCAAGTCGGCGGGGTCATCGCTCAGGTGGTAGCCGGCGATTGACGCCGCGGCGGCTCCGACATTTTGGATTTCGATCCAGTCCGAGGGTCGGTCGTCTTCATCAGTGAATAGCGCTTCCGAGTTATCGGCTAAAAACTCGCTGATTTCAAATTGGGCGTATGAGTTGCAAACAAGCAACCATAAGGCGAAGGGGACCGCGTAGATGAATCTCGCGGACGTTAGAATGGGGTTTGGAATGTGCATTGGTCAGGAAGTGATATCGATCAAGAAGCTGATCTCAGCTCCCGCATGTCGTCCAGCAGGCTGAGATGGTAATGTTGATGCCGCCGGCGAATACTTAACGCCGACGGCGGAGAAAGACGGCAGCAATTGCCTATCCGATTAGTATATCCACGGAAATTTCTAAAGGAACAAAAAAATGGGGCCTCGGTGCACGGGGCGATCAGCTAAAAGCAGATTGCTAGTTCGGACGTGCGCGCTAGCCTCGTCCATATGAAATACACTTTATTGATTCTTGGAATGGCCCTCGGGGTCGTTTCGGCCCAGTTGGAGGTCTCGGTCGCGGGACTTCAAGTTGTGGGAGAAGGATACGCTCCCAAGGGTGACGATAAGAAGATGGGCCAGGAGCTCCGGGCTTTCAATTGGAACGCCGGCACCAAGATTGCGCTTCTTGTGAAGAGCAAGGGGAAGACCATCATCGGAATGGATGAGGATGGCTCCAAGGTTACCGTTTTTTCTGATGACAAGGGAACTGATTTCACGAAGGTGAAGCGGCGCTTTTCGAGGAAATCAGTGGGCTTCGGGTTCCCTCGTTTGAGTGAAGATGGCATGGCTTTGATGGCTGAAGTGGAGTCTTCCGGGATTCCACAGAAAGGGGCTCAAAGTGTCCTCCTAAAAGGGGAGCTTTTGGTATCCGTTGCTTCTAAAAGCAAGCTTTCAAAGTCGAAGGTGACTGAGCTTAAAAAAGGAGTCAAACTAACCGTGGGCAAGCAGAGCTTCGAGGTGACTGAAGCCGGGAAGCCGGACTGGGGCGATGATCCCTGGTCAGTAGAGCTCAAGAGCAATGTGTCTTATAAGGACTTCAAAGCCTTCAAATTCTATGACGCAAAGGGAGAGGAAATTAAAGCTGATAAGAAGGGGAGCGGTTCGATGGGAATGTTCGGAAAGCGCACCTACACGGTGACTTTTAACTTAGCCAGGAAGGTCGACAAGATCGTCCTCGGTCTTGATGGCTGGACGGATCTTGAAGTCGTAAAGGTGCCGTTTGATTTCACCGTTGAGGCGGGCCTCTGAGGGAAAGGGCGCTTACTTCAGCTCCCTAATTCTCAAATTGCCAAAACGGGAGGTGTTCCATTCGTTGCGCTTGAAAGTATCTCCGGAACGCTCGAGGAAAGAGGCTTCACGTTCCTTGTCATCCTGCTTGGAGCTGATGAACCACTTGCGGCGACCTTCATCGTAGAGCCCGCCGGACCAGTTCCGCCCGGAGCCATCGACCTCGGATTGGTAACGGCAGATTTATGTTGGGCTCGAGGTGCGCCCGGAACATGAAACCACTGTTGGCAGTTCCCTCCGGGAGGAGAATGTTGCTTTCCAAGATCCCCTTTAATGAGTCAGTCTGGTTGAAACGCAAACAGATGATCCGCACTCTTTTCCTCCTTCTCATTCTCCCCGGCCTGGCCTTTGCTAAAACCAAACCCAACATCGTCATCTTCCTCGCCGATGACCTGGGGTGGGGGGATCTCGCTTGTTACGGCCACCCTCGCATCAAGACACCGCACCTCGATAAGTTCGCGACCGAAGGGGTTCGCTTCACGCAGGCTTACTCGGCGTGTGGAGTTTGCTCGCCCTCCCGTTCCTCCGTTCTGACCGGCCGCACTCCCTATCGTAATGGCGTCTGGCGTTGGCTTCCTGTTGGAAACGTGGCCCACCTTCGCTCGTCCGAAATCACCACGCCCGAGCTCCTCCGCGCCGCTGGCTACGAAACGATGCACAGCGGGAAATGGCATCTCAACGGTTACTTCAACAGCGACAAGCAACCCCAACCCGATGATCACGGCTACGATTGGTGGTTCGCCACTCAGAACAACGCTTCACCATCCCACAAAGACCCGAACAACTTCGTCCGCAATCGCAAGGAAGTCGGACCGCTGAAAGGATTCTCCGCTCCCCTCGTCGCCGATGAAGCCACCCGCTGGTTGAAGGATGAACGCGATCCCGAAAAGCCCTTCTTCATCACCGTCTGGACCCACGAACCCCACCTCCCCATCGAGAGTGATCCCGAGTTCCAAAAACCCTACGCCGATATCGAGAACCCCGGCGTCCGCCAGCACCACGGCAATGTCACCCAGCTTGACCACGCCTTCGGGAAGCTCATGAAGGCTCTCGATGAACTCGGCCTTCGCGAAAACACCTTCGTCGTCTTTACCAGCGACAACGGCCCCGAAGGCTCCGGCAATGGAAAGCTCTCCGCTCCTGACTCCCAGCAAAACCGCACCTGGGGATCCACCGGCGGACTCCGCGGTCGCAAGCGCGACAGCCATGAAGGCGGCATCCGCGTTCCCGGCATCATCCGCTGGCCCGACCACATCAAGCCCGGCTCTCTCAGTGAGGTTCCCATCATCGGCTCCGATCTCTTCTCGACCTCCCTCGCCTTGGCCGGCGTTCCTCTGCCCACCGACCGCACCATCGATGGCGTTGACATCCTCCCCGCCTGCGCCGGAAAACCTGTCCACCGCCCCGTCCCGCTCTTCTGGCGCACCCACATTGCTCCGGAAAAAAGCCACGCCGCCATGCGCATTGGCGACTGGAAAATCGTCGCTGATAAAGACCTCAAAAATTTCCAGCTCTACCAAATCAAAACCGACTGGAAGGAGGAGCACGACCTCGCCGAAGAGAACCCCAACAAGCTCGCCGAGCTCAAAGAAAAATTCCTCGAAGTCTGGGCCGGTGTCGAAAAAGAAGGACCCAGCGAATGGTGGGAAAACCAAGCCGAAGAAGGGCGCAAAAAGCAAAGCCGCAAAAAGAAGTCCGTCAAACTTCCCGAAGGAAAAGACGCCACCGGGGATTTTCAAATTGTCAAAGGAGCCAAGGTTACCCGCAGCGACTTCGGCTATGTGTTGGACACCGGTGATAGCGAAGGCTTCGCCCTTCAAAAGCTCGCCATCCCCCTGCAGGAAGCCGCCACCTTCAAGGTGAAATTCCGCTCCGCCATCGAAAACGGAGTCACTCGTAATGCCTGCTTCTGCTTCGGCCCCGAACCCACCAATAACGCCCTCTACAAAGCCGGCACTCTCATTGGCATGGGGAAACATGGCATCTTCGATGGTGGCTGGGGCAACGTCTCAAGCGGCACCTCAAAAAACGCCACCTTCGAACCGACCACCACCTTCGAGGCCACCATCACCATCGATCTCGATCACGGAAAAGCCACCCTCCAAATCGGCGACACCACCATCGCACAAGCTCTCCCCGCCAGCCTCGAGCAAGTTACCTATATCGGCATCTACGCCAAAAACACCCGCTCCGAATTCACCAAAATCGAGCGCGTCCAGGACGATCAATAAGGCCGCACTTCAGAACGCTTAACTGCTCCTTTTTCTTTGCTTGAAACAGAAGTTGCGGGTTGTGATCCGGAAGGGGAAAGAAACGGAAGGGGTGCATGGGCGGGATGAGCGATGACAGGTTCCTTCCGTCTGCGATTGAGGGAGATCGCTCATGATCGTCGTTGATTCCAATATTCCGGGATGTGTTTTCATCAGAGGTGAGCACCCGGACAAGAGTGACCGGCTTTTTGAGGAAGACCCGGATTGGGCAGCCCCGCGCTTGTGATTCGATCAATTTCTGACTCTTACGTGGGATCCTGGGCTGCGCATTTATACGTTTGATCAATCGGTCAGCGGAAGTCGCGGTTAAGCCGAAGTAAAATAGATTTGTGAGCAAGGCATATTTTGCTGGATTTCCTCAGTCACATTTCCGTTATAAAGAAATCCATGGAATCACTCATCCTCGATGGTCGCCAGACAATCATCCTCGCCATCCTGGTGCTGTTCCTCGGAAAATTTCTGACCGGCAAGATCGCGTTGCTTCGTGACTTCAATATTCCCGAACCGGTCGTCGGCGGCTTGATCGCATCGATTGTATTCGGCTTGCTTTACGCAATTTTCGATCTGCAGTTCGAATTTGCACTCGGCGTGCGCGATGAATTGCTGATCGCCTTCTTTACCACAATCGGCCTGTCCTCGAGATTCGAAACCCTGCTAAAAGGTGGGGCGCAGCTCGTGATCCTGCTGATGCTCGCCGCGTTCTATCTCGGCATCCAGAACGGCACCGGCGTTGCGGTGGCGACGCTCGCAGGTTTCGATCAATTGGTCGGTGTGATTGGTGGCTCGGTGTCGCTATCCGGCGGACACGGCACCGCGATTGCGTGGACACCCATCTTCAGGGATGACCACGGGATTGCGCTGGCGGGTGAAATCGGCATTGCCTGCGCGACCTTCGGCCTGATCCTGGGAGGGCTGTTGGGCGGACCGCTGGCCCGATTCCTGGTGCAGCGTCACAAGCTCGAGCCAGACAGCGATGCGGTGCAAACCATCGGTATCGAACACGATGGCGAACTGATCCCGATTGACTATCAGCGGATGCTGCGAACTATTTTCGTGGTCTTCGCGACCATCGGCATTGGTATTCACATCGATCTTGGCTTCGACAAGCTCGGCGTGCAGCTGCCCACGTTCGTCTCCTGCCTGTTCGCGGGCATCCTCGTGACCAATTTCGTCCCCAGGTTATTTCCAAAGGTGGCTATGCCAAAGCCTGAACAGTCGCGCGGCCTCGCCCTGATTTCCGATCTCAGCCTGGGCCTGTTCCTCGCCATCTCGCTGATGAGCCTGCAACTCTGGACCCTGGCCGATCTGGGTTTCACGATCCTGCTGATGCTGAGTGCGCAGGTCGTGATAGCTCTGCTGTGGAGCGGGATTGTCGTTTTCCGCGCCATGGGTGCCAACTATGACGCTGCGGTCATGTCGTCCGGTTACGTCGGCCTGGCGCTTGGGGCCACGCCGACGGCGATCGCCAACATGACGGCTGTGACCAAGCTTTATGGACCATCCCCCAAGGCGTTCATTATCGTGCCGCTAATCGGCGCGTTCTTCATCGACCTGGCAAATGCGATCGTGATCCAGCTCTACGTTGGCTGGTTTGGTTAAGGGAATCCCGATCAAGGCTGCCTCGAGCTCGGGTGATCTGATCGGCTTGGAGAGATACGCATCCATTCCGACCGCCAGACAGCGTTCGCAGTCGCCCTTCATGGAGTGAGCCGTGAGGGCAATATATGAAGGTGCTTACCGGTCACTTTTTCGCGCCGCCGGATTTCCATAGTGGATTCGAAGCCGTCCATCTGCACATCCGTGATCAATGCGTCAAATGTTTCGTGTTCCAGCGCCTCGAGAGTTTCCCGGCCGTTGTTGGCGGCGACAACCGAATGACCCTGCTTTTTGAGCATGCCAATAATGACGAGCTGGTTGATGTGGTTATCTTCGGCCAGCAGCAGTTTAAGCGGCCGGATGAGGCGCTTGGTTTCATTGTCATCAGCCACGGGAACGCGCATCCCTTTGACGGGCGGCTTAGGCGTGAACGCGTTGCCGCCTTTGACCGCGTGCCGTGGCAAACGCATCGTGAAGTGGAAAATGCTCCCAATTCACGCGGCCTTCTTGTTTTGTGGCCCGAGGGCTCAGGTATTCCACCGGGATCAAGACTACGGCTGGGCGGATTCCGGTTTGTAATGCAAGGGACGCCCTCCCCCCAGATTTTCGAAATTATTCGTGAACGAGACGGACATCGAACCAATGAGCAATGCCCAGCAACCGATGATGACCAGTCCTTCGAAGCACATAAAGCCGACCGGCATCCGGGGAATCTGCAATGCGGCAATCGTCAATCCCATCACCCCGAGGGTCGATAGTGTCAGCAGCGGATAATAAAAGAGGAGGACAAAATCCCTCAGAAAGATCGGATAGCCGCCGGAATTCAGCCAAAACGAATGGGTTTCACGCAAAAAGGAAAACCAGAGCAGGAAGCAGCTACAGACGAACATCAATATCCCGAAGACAAGGAGCCCCGCTGCGATGAGCACGTGACCGGGAGATTCTTCGAATGTGGATGAAGTCATGGCGAAGGAGCAACAAGGCAGCAAGTTCCGGCTCGAATTTTGATTCAAGATTAGGATTGGCGGATTCAAACTGGTAGCGCAATCGTATTATTATAAAACGTAAGGCAGACAAAAAAATCGACCGGTTCTGGTTTGCTTGGTCGAGATCCATATGAGCCCTCCAGCGAACCAGCGAACCAGCGAACCAGCGAACCAGCGAACCAGCGAACCCGCTACCACGAGATGACGAAGATGCGGAAAAAAAGGAGCCCTCCTACCTGTTTGAAATAAAACCCGAACTTGAAGATGCCATCGACCAGATCTTGATCAAAATGGAGAATGGCAAAATTGACGAAGTGATTCCTCAGGTCGATGTCCTTGTCGCGGACAATTCCGACTACCCTCTGGTCCGCTATTGAGAAGTTGGAAGAAGGGGAGGCCCTATCCGGCAACTTTCAGACAATCAACAATACCCTGGAAACTTTGAAAAACAGGAGCGAGCTTTGAAGGACGTAAAGACATGCTCATAAAAATGAGCCAAGCCTCCCAAAAAAGATTCGCCAGATTTTTGGCTAAAGTTCCCGCAAGCGGTAGAAGCGACGGCCGCCGGGCGCATTGATATCAGTTTCGGTGAAGCTGGCGGTGTCGCCTGTGATCACGGGATTGCCTTCGAGTTCGTCCCAGTTTACGAGATCGTCCGAGGCATCGATCGCGTAGGTCTGTCCGGGAAGGTTCGGCCAGGTAATTGTCGCCGATTTCAGATCGTCGTCATACGTGATCGAGGTGATATGGGGTGTATCCTGTGCTTGCGCCATGAGCATGAACAGTCCGCCCCCATAGCCCCGATAGGCGTCGGCGCCATCGATTCCGCCAGCCGCACTGCCAATGCCGTGGGTCGTGCGAAGCGAGAAGGTGCCGTCTGCTCCCGGGCGGATGTCCGTCCAGCGGGCGACCAGTCCATCGACGTTGTCTCCGGTGCTGAACTCGGTGCTGGTTTCGCTGACCTTGAGCGCTCCGGCCGAGCTGGCATAGGTCGCCGATTCCGCTCCGTTGAGAGTCCAGTTTGAGATGCGGCTGGCATAATCCGGACCACCGTTGCGATGCACGGTGGCCGCGAAGGTGTAGGAGATATTTGGATCGAGATTGCTAATGGTGAGATCCAGCGACCAGCCGGGTGCATCGTTGTAGGACATGTTACCGGTGGGATCCAGGATCCCTCCGAAAATCTCGGCGGCATCGGTTCCCGGCGTGAAGTCTGCATAATCCTGCGCCCAGTTGATGGTGTTTCCGGTGGAGAAATTCTCCTTGAAGGTCACGGTCACGCCGGTGTCGGCACCTGTGTCAAAATCGATCAAATTCCCCGAACTCCCGTCGCCCAGATAGGAGCGCCCGAGCCCGAAATTTGTGGCGTTCGCCGGAGTCGATGCGGGTGTGGTATCGACGCAGTCGTTGAAGGCAACCCACTCGCCTGCGACAGCGAGCTGGGCGGCCAGCGGGAGAACAAGGACTCCGGAAAGGCGTAGATTCATTGTGCAGCGGGATAGGAAGTACGACTGTCTCTTATACACATCTGACGCTGCCGACGATCTACTCTGTGTA
>CAJXVQ010000165.1 GCA_913060685.1 uncultured Verrucomicrobiales bacterium | reverse complement strand
TCTACACAGAGTAGATCGTCGGCAGCGTCAGATGTGTATAAGAGACAGTCCTTGTAGGTCGGGCCAATCGATTTCTGAGTTGTGCTGTGGCAGGCGAGGCAGGTGGTCTCGGTGATGAGTTTGGTGCCGGGGTGGTCGGTGGGGAGGCCTTTCATGCGTGGGTCGGAGGCGGCCACCGGGATGGCTTTCGGAGTTTCGGAGTAGGTGACCCGCTTCAACTTCCCATCCTTGCCATCATACCAGGCAGAACCGTATTCCAGGATGAAGAGTTCGCCCTTTGGCCCGAGAGCCATGTCGCCGGGGTGGACAAAGCGGTATTTGCCGAGCCAGGGCTCGTTCCATTCGATGTCTCCTTTTGAGTCCAATTTAATGGCCCGGATTCGGGTGGTCGTCCAATCGTAGGCAATAAGACAGCCGTCGAGTTCTGCAGGGAGTCCTCCTTCGTTCTTGGGGAATTGGTCGGAATAGAAAACAGGACCTGCACATGCAGAGGCTCGTGGGTAGTGCCAAAATGCAGGCTGGGCGGGTGGAAGATTGGTTAGGCCGGTGTTATTGATCGAAGTGTTGATGGGCTTGGCCGGGTCAAATTTTTCACCCACTTTCTTTGTGGTGAAATCGTAGTCGGCGTAGGGTTGGTTATCGCCGCTGAAGTAGGGCCAGCCGAAGTTTCCGGGCGCGCGTGCTTGGTTGATTTCATCGTAGCCGCGGGGCCCCCGGTTGGAGTCATTTCCGGCGTCGGGGCCGACCTTTCCCCAGTAGAGAAAGTTGGTCTTGGGATCGACCGAAATACGGTAGGGATTCCGGCAGCCCATGACGTAGATTTCGGGGCGGGTTTTATCGGTTCCCTTGGGGAAAAGGTTACCCGCCGGAATGGTGTAGCCGCCTTCAGGGGTGGGTTTGAGGCGGAGGATCTTACCGCGGAGATCGTTGGTGTTGGCGGCGGAGCGTTGCGCGTCATACCACTTGCGATTGACGCCTTCATCGATGGGGGCGGAGCCATTGGATTTGAAGGGGCAGGTGTTGTCGCCGGTTGAGAGATAGAGGCAGCCATCCGGTCCGAATGCGAGGGAGCCGCCTTCGTGACAGGTGGCGTTTTCGCGATCGTGGGGAACTTCAAGAAGGGTCTTTGGAGTGTGGAGCTTTTCACCATCAAAAGTGAAGCGGGCCAGACGGTGGACCGGTCTGTCCTTCGCGGAGAAGTAAAGGTAGAGCCACTTGTTCTGGCCGTAGTTGGGGTCGAGGGTGATGCCGAGGAGGCCGCATTCGCGGGCATACTCGCCCTTTCTGAGTTCGACAGGCAAGGTCTCGACCACCTTGGTTTCACCGCTGGTAGGATTGACGAGCTTCACGGCACCGGTGCGTTCGATGACAAAGACGTATCCCTTTGGGGTCACCGCGATTTCCATGGCATCGACGAAGCCGCCGGCAACGGTATCCAGTTGAAAGTGCTCATCGGCCGGAACCTTGGCATTTGCCAGATTCAAAAGAGAGATGAGAAGAAGGGAACCAAGGAAAGGTCTCATGGGGGAAAGATGGCTCGAAATCATGAGCAGGGCAAGCTCCCGTGGGATTGGGGAGGGAATGAAGGCTGGTCCTGCCTCTCTTTTCGAGATATTGGGAGTCTATGAGAATTTTAGTCGGTGCGTGCCTTTTTATGCTCTGTCATCTCTTGCTCCCGGCGATCAGCCTGGAGGAAATTGAGACGAGTGAGGTCGCTGCTTTTCAGCACGCAGGGTCAATTTCCGAGATCGTTTGCCACCCGGACGGGGTTCATGTTCTCAGCTCTGCGCGGGATCGATGCGTCCGGCTTTGGGAGATTAAAAGCGGTAGGCTGATTCGATGTTTCACGGTTCCAGGTTGTGGGGACATGTGGGGAATTCGCTTTCTGAATGAGGGAAAGGAGTTTCTGGCTGCCAGCAGTTCCAAGCAGATTTTACGCTTCGAAGTCGCAACAGGGAAGGTCCTGACGACCTATAAATTTCCGGGTTATGCCTATCGCATTGCCCTCCATCCGGACGGGAAGCGATTCGTCGGGACCGGTAGTCAGAATCAGGCCAGCTTGTGGGACATTGCCACCGGTAAAAAGATCCGGAGTTTTACGGGCCACACCGATGATGTGTATACTGCAATTGTAGTTGCTGATGGGAAAATTCTTATCACCGGTTCCGAGGATAAGAGCGTCAAACAGTGGGATATTGAAACCGGAAAGTGCCTCGAGACGGTGAAGGGGAAGCCGGACTACGGCGATGTCTTTACCATCGCCGCGTCTCCAGATGAAAGAAGGTTCGCGATGGTGAGCGACGGTGGTTATGTCCGTTTGTTCGATTCCAAGACGATGAAGGAGATTTGGAAAACGAAGCTCGGAGAAGAGGGACATGTGGTCGCCTGGACTCCCGACGGGTCTCTCATTGGATCCACATCGGAGGATAGGAATCTCTATCTTATCAATCCCAAGGATGGGAAGATTGTCAGGAAAATCAAGGTGGCTAATTCCTATCACACCCCGATCGCTTTTACGAATGATGGCAAAACGATCATTTCCGGAGGTGACAAGATTCTGCACATCCATGATGTGGCGACCGGGGAGCGGATTGAGCCGGGCTTGGGCTTGCCCGAGAGATTTGGCGGTTATGATCATATTGCGGTGGGTCCGGGTGGCTCCCGGATCTATCTATCGGATGGCTCAAAGTGGGAGGTTCGTGATCGTCGTGATGCAACGAAGAACAGGAGCTTTACGGAAAAACGGTCTGTGACTGCGATGGCAATTTCCAATGACGGCAAGTTGATCGCCGTGGGGTGTGCTCAGGGTTCAATTAAGGTGCGGGATACAAGCGATTTTAAAGTGGTGGGATCGATGTCTGATGGCGGGGATGTCAACGCCCTCTTTTTTTTGCCGGGGAATCAAAAACTTGTGAGTGCCGGCAGGGGAAATGCCGCTTCCCTTTGGTTCATCAAAAGCGGGAAACGCATCCGTCAGTTCAAGGGGCATACCCAAAGTGTCCTTTCAGCAACCCTTTCATCGGACGGTGAACAATTGATCACGACTTCCACTGATAAGACTGTGCGGGTATGGGCGGTTTCGAGCGGGGAGGAACAGGCGATGTATCTCATTGAGGGGAGTAGCCCTTTTGATACGGCCCTTCTGGACGGCGGAAGATCACTGATTGTTTCCATCCGTGCAAGCAAGGTATGGGGCCGGATTCTTCCCAAGCTCGAGGAGAAGAAAAAGGTCGATCATGACCTTGTGCAGAAGCTGATCAAGGATCTGGCGAGCGAGGAATTTTCCCGGCGCGAAAAGGCGATGAAAGAATTGGCGAAATTTGGAAAGGTCATCATCCCGATCGTTGCCGCAACGAAGTCTGATGATCCGGAAGTGATTTCACGAATCGCCGGTGTGGGCGATGTTATCCGTGGGACTCTTGCCAAGAATGGATTAAAAGAGGTTGCGAAGCTCGACGATAGTTTGTCAGCACTTGCCGGGGACCCTTTGGGGCAGTTTTGGATTGGCAGGATTGGTGATGGCGGGGCTTCGAAGATTGCGGTGGGGCTCATTGATCAGGAGGCGAAAGTCGCCAAAGTCGTCCAGACGATTGATAATTCCCACGGTTGCGTGAGTTTGGCTTTTTCTCCCGATGGGAGTCATGTTGGCACCGTGAATGCCGATGGCAGCTATTCGATTTTCGAAGTGAAGCGCGACTGATTAACCGGTCTCCCGGAGACCTGAGGAAATGGCATTGATGGTGAGTTGAAGAGCAAGGAAGTCGCGGTTGAACTTGCCGTTTTCGGTTTCGATGGGGCTTCCGGCTTCACGCCAACTTTTGAGAAGGTCAATTTGTTGTTGGTGGAGGACCCGTAGGGGGACTTCGCGCACTGCGAGGGTTTTCTCCATGCGAGGGCGGCGGGAGTCGAACTCGCGACCAAAGAGGTCGTAGACCAATCTGCGGGTTTTTTCGTACTCGGTGAGAATTTGACCCAGAAGGCGCTCGCGGAGTGCTTCATCCGGGCAGAGATCGGCATACTGCTTCATCGTTTCCGGATTGGCTGAAGCGAGAGAGGATTCGATATTGGTGAAAACATAGCGAAGGAAATCAAACTTAGGGAGGTTGTCCTTGATGTTTTCATAGGCCTCGGGACCGATGGCCTCGAGTCCCGAACCGACGCCATACCAGCCAGGTAGGTAGAAGCGGGCCTGGGTCCATGAGAAGACCCAGGGGATGGCGCGGAGATCTTTGAGGGACGCTTTTTTACCGGTGCGTCGGGATGGTCGGGAGCCAAAGACACCTGTTTCCAGGGCGTCAATAGGAGTGGCGGTGCGGTAGAAATTGATGAAGTCATCTGCGTCGAGCAAGCGGCGATAGGCCTTGTCAGACTCGCGTGAGAGGGCATCGAGACTTTGGCGGCATTGATCGGCGGGGTTGGGCCGGTTATTTCGCAGACCGACAATCCGGGTGACTCCGGCGGTGAGGAGTTCGAGGTGAAAATGGGCGTTGCCTTCGTGACCATATTTGCGGGGCAGGACTTCACCTTGTTCGGTAACGCGGACGGGCCCGGCGAGAGCTCCTTCCGGGAGTGCCCGGAGGAACCACCGGGTGGGGCCGGCGCCGCGACCGATGGTGCCGCCGCGGCCGTGGAAGAATTGCGGGACCACGCCTTCCTTGTGGCAGGCTGCGGTCATGGCTTCCTGACCTTTGAAGATTCCCCATTGGGAGGCGAACACTCCGGCGTCCTTGTTCGAGTCGGAGTAGCCGACCATGGCGGGTTGCATCCCCGATGGGTGAGGCCCCATGATGGCGAGATATTCAGCGAGAATTTTGTGTGAAGCGGCCAAATCCTCACCGGTTTCAAAGAGGGGGCTTACCGGAAGCAGCGAGCGCCATTTTCCCTTGGAATCCCGCCGGGCGATACCAGCTTCACGGGCGAGGAGTTGGACGAGGAGAATGTCGGAGACCGAGCGGGTCATGCTGATGATGAGCTGCCCCAATCCGTCTGGTCCTCTCTTGCGGAGATGGGTCGCGATGAGGCGGAAATAGGCGAGAACGTTGTCGGCATGTTCTCCGGCCTCCTCGTAGCGGGTGAGAAAGGGACGGGGGTTTGAGAGTTCGCTGACGAGAAATTCGCGTCGCTTTTCCTCACTCCATGAGCCGAAATTTTCGCCATCGGGGATTCCGATTTTTGCAAAGAGCTGGGAAGCCGCGGCATCGTGTGCTTCCGAGTTGTTCCTGACATCGAGCGAGGCGAGATGGAGACCGAAGATCTCGGCAAGACGGATGAGGGGGAAGATCCACTCGTGGGCGGTCAGTGAGGCCTTAACTTCAATGAGGGTGTCCTTGATGAGTTCGAGGTCGGCGAGATACTCGGCGGTTTTGGTGAACTTTCCTTGCTCGAATTTTTCGATGAGAAGTCGAACGAAGGCCTGCCATGGTTCAAGCCGGTAACGGAAGGCAATGCGCGATCCGGCTTCGCCAAGTTCCTGGACGTAGTTCTCGATTTGCCCGGAGAGTCGGGCCGGAACTTTCGCGAAGGGTGGGGCGAGGGTCAGTTTGTCAGCGACCTTGGTGAGGTGCCGTTGGTGCATGCGGATGGCATTCTCGTGAAGTTCAGCGAGAGTATTGCGGGTAACCTCCGGGGTGACAAAGGGGTGACCGTCCCGGTCTCCGCCAATCCAGCTTGAGAAGCGCAGTTTCGGGTAGGCTTTTTCTTTGCGGAGATTTTCGACATCCCAGCCGGCGTCTTCCCAGGCCAGTTCGAGCGAGCGATCAAGCCGCATGACGACTTCCGGAAAGGTTTCGCTGAGGTAGGGAAGGGCGTTTCGGAGTTCTTCCTGAACGTCCGGACGTTGGATGAAGATTTCGCCGGTATACCAGAGGGTTTGAAGTTCGGCCCGGAGGGAATCGGCGACGCGACGACCATAGTGAGGGTCACTTTTGGCAGATTCATAGGCACGGAGTTCCTCGTAGATGGCCTTGTGGCGTAGACGGACCGAGGGGCGCTTGGCTTCGGTGGGGTGTGCGGTCAGGACAGGTTCGACTTGAACTTTCTTGAGAGTTTCGATGACCTCGGCTTCGGATAAGCCTTCTTCAGAGAGGCGGTTGATGACCGAGGGCCAGAGGCCTTTAATGGCATTGGCACCGTGGGAGGCGCGGCGGGCGCTGCGGAATTTCCAGGCGACGCGGTCCTCAACGAGGTTCAGAAGCTCGAAGCAGATGGAGAGGAGTTGTGCTCCTTCGCGTTCGTTGCCAGCCGGGACGGAATCAGGAAAGGTTTTGCCTTCCTGCCATGGGATCAGAGAGCGAAGTCCTTCATCGAGCGGGAGAGCATCGGCAAGCATCGCCGTGGTCTTGGCAAGGCTTTCGTCAAGTTCCCGGAATCCCTCGGCAAAGTAGCGGTCGTTCTTAATTTCGTCAGGCATGCGTGGGAAGAATGCTCCGGTTTGTCGGGTGACGCAAGGATCGGTCTTTTGTCAGGGGAAAACATCTGCTAATAGAAGTCATGAAGAAGATTTTACTTGGAGCTGCGGCTCTTTTGGGAACAGTTCAGGTCGAAGCGACCTTGGTATATGTGGGAACCGGAGCGGATGGGATTTACACCCTCCAACTCGACGAGAAGACCGGGGGCTTAAGCAATCGTCAGCATGCGGTGAAGGGCCAGGGGATGGGGTTTCAGGAGTTGAATAAGGAGGGGGATCTTATTTTCTCGACTTACCAGACCGACAAGAAGGGCGCGGTGGCGGCCTATTCGATTGATGAGGGCAAGCTGACTGAAGTTGCAGTGCAGAGTTACGACGGGCGCGGGCTTTGTCACGTGAGCATTGATGCCAGGGAAAAGGTGTTGTTTGGGGCGGATTACGGTGGTGGCAAGGTTGTTTCCTTTCCTCTTGAAGGTGGGAAGATCGGGGCGGTTGCCTCGCTGATGCAGCACGAAGGATCGAGCGTGAACGAGCAGCGCCAAAAAGGACCCCATGCGCACTCAATATACGCCGGACCTGACAACAAGTTCGCTTATGCTCCGGATCTGGGGATCGATCAGGTCAAGTTTTACGCATTCGATGCCAAAGGACGTCTCACTGACAAGGGGGGCTTTAAATTACCACCTGGAGCGGGGCCCCGGCACATGAAGTTTGGAAAAGATGGTTCGCGGGCTTATGTCCTCAATGAACTGTCGCTAACGGTGACGTCCTTTGAGCGCGAGAAAACGAGCGGAAAACTCGTTGCAGGGAAGGCCGTGAGTGTTTTTCCGGAGGGAGTCAGCGGTGATCAGATGAGCTGTTCGGAGATTCGGGTCTCGCAGGACGGGAAGTTTATTTATACTGCGAACCGTGACCTGACAGATCAGGGGCGGGATTCGGTTTCGCTTCTTGCGATCGGGGATGATGGTTCTTTAAAGCTTGTCGAGGCGACTCCGGCCGGGGTTTGGATTCCACGGAATATCAACCTGTCACCGTCGGGTGACTGGCTCCTTGTTGCCGGACAAAAATCGAATGAGGTGACGAGCCACCGCATTGATCGCAAAACGGGGAAGCTGACTTTTAGCGGACAAAGCGCCGAAGTGCCCAAGGCGATGTGCATTAACTTCGACCGCTAGCTCCGCTTTTGGCCACGGAGCATCGCTTCAATGAAGGGATCGATGGCGCCGTCCATGATGTTTTGGATATTCCCTGATTCCACGCCGGTTCGGAGGTCCTTGACCATTTGGTAGGGCTGGAAAACGTAGGAGCGGATCTGGCTGCCCCAGCCGATTTCACCTTTCTCGGAATAGGTGCGATCAGCTTCGGCCTTTTGCTTGTCTTCCTCGATTTGATAGAGCTTTGCCCGGAGGGTCTCCCAGGCCACTTCGCGGTTGCGGAGTTGGGAACGTTCCTGGGTGGAGCGAATCATGATGCCGGTGGGAAGGTGCTTCATGAGGACTGCGGTCTCCACCTTGTTGACGTTCTGACCTCCCTTGCCGCCGGAGCGAGCGGTGCTGATTTCGACATCGGAGTCGGGGATTTCGATCACGATGCTGTCATCGATCTCGGGCGTGACGTCGATGGAGGCAAATGAGGTGTGTCTTTTGCCCGCGCTGTCGAAAGGAGAGATCCGAACGAGGCGATGAACGCCTCGTTCGGCCTTGAGGTATCCGTAGGCGTAGGGGCCTTCGACTTTGAATGTCGTGGACGAAAGGCCGGCTTCCTCGCCGTCTTGATAGTCAGTGACGATGACCTTAAGTCCACGTCGCTCGGCCCAGCGGCTATACATACGGTAGAGCATGGCGGCCCAGTCGCAGGCCTCGGTGCCACCGGCTCCGGCCTGAATGACGACGAAGGCGTTTTTGGGATCGGAGGGGGAATCAAGAAGGGTGATGAGCTCGAAAGATTCGAGGTCTTTACCGAGCTTGTCGAAGGTCGCGCGGGCTTCCTTGGCCGAGTCGATATCGTCGAATTCCTTGGCGAGTTCGATACCCATGCTGAGATTCTCAAAGTCCTCCTCGAGCTTAAGAAATGGGTCCAGCTTATCCTTGTTGAGCTTGGTTTCGGCAAGGACTTCGCGAGCTTTTTCCTGGTTGTTCCAGAACTCGGGGGTTGCTGCTAGGACTTCGAGTTCGGCGATCTTCTGAGTTAGGATCGGGAGGTCAAAGATACCTCCTGAGTTCCGACAGGCGACTTTGCAAAGTGCCGGTGTCGATCGCCAGGAGGTCAGCGACAGATTGAGTTTCCATAAGGGGGAGAGAGGTATGGGAGACAGGGAGCGGGGTCAATTGATTTGATTTGCTGGTTTTCCTGAGGCCATGCTTCAAACTCACGTCGAGATGACTAAAACGATCCACAGAATGGGGCTTTTGCTGATGGGAATACTTGCGGTGGCGGGTGCTTACGGAAAACCGCTGAAGGTCTATATTTTAGCAGGTCAGTCCAATATGCAGGGTTCGGCTCATGAAAGCACCTTCGCCGTGATGGGTGATGATCCCGCCTCTGCGCCTCTTCTCAAAGTGATCCTTGATAAAGAGGGGAAGCCAGTCGTTGCTAAAAATGCTTGGGTGGCAAACCGGACCCAGCGCGGGGGAGAGGACTTGACCCAGCGGGGCAAGGTGAAAGTCGGGTATGGCTTCGATGACAATCGCATTGGCCCGGAGTATGGCTTTGGTCTCTTCATGGATCAGTCGCTGGATGAACCGATCTTAATCATCAAGACCGCTTGGGGAGGGAAATCGTTGGCGGTGGATTTTCGGCCGCCGGGAGCGGGACCCTATGTCCCGAGCGCTCGTGAAAAGGAGAATGGCAAGACGCCCGCTCAAGATGAGATCGGGCACTACTACCGTGAGATGGTCGGTTTTGTGAAAACGACGCTCAAGGATGCCGGGGAAATTAGGAAGGTGGTTCCTGGTTATGATGAAAAGCAGGGCTTTGAACTTTCGGGTTTTGTCTGGTTCCAAGGCTGGAATGACATGTGTAATCGGCATCACATTGAGCAGTATGCCGATAACATGATTCACTTCATCACCGACGTGAGAAAGGAATTTAACTCACCCAAGCTCCCGTTTATTGTGGGGGTTTTGGGTGTCTACGGAACTGATCCTGATAGCAGGAGGTTCGACAAGGGATTGCCGGTGACCGATTTTCGGAGAGAGCAGTTCAAGGCGGTTCAGGAGTATGATGCCAAGGTTATGCCGAAGTTTCAGGGGGAAGTCATCTCGGTGGATAGCGGCCCCTTCTACGAACTCGCTCTGAGCGACATCTACTGGAAGCGGCGGATGACGGGCGAGTGGAAGCGTCGGCTCAAGGATGGCCGGATGACTAAAGAAGACTACCGCAAGGAGTGCCTCAAGTTTGATTTCGGTGATGGAGAACTCACCGCGCAGGAAAAGGAAACCTGGGATCGAGGTTCCTCGAACGCCGAGTATCACTATCTGGGGAGCGGCAGGACTTTCGTGCGTTTTGGAAAAGCACTGGCTGAAGCGATGCTGGAGTTGGAGAAGAAGTGAGAGTGACTCTTTCTTCAGTTCTCTGAGGCAGGCGGCAAGTTCAACGCTTCGAGGCTTTTGGCTTATCAGGATCCAAAGTTTCTGCTGGAGTCGGGGGAGGGGGTAGGCGAAGACAGGGGTATGAATTTTAAAGCACTATTTTTTGCGGCATTCACCTTGGGATCTGCCCAGAGTGTTGTTGCCGGTGATCGTCCCAATATCGTGCTGATTATGGCAGATGACCTTGGCTGGTTTGACGCTCATTTTCAGGGGAACGAACATCTCGATACGCCTTTTCTGGATCGTTTTGTGAAGGAAGGCATGATGTTTTCGCACGGCTACGCAGCGGCTCCGGTTTGCACCCCGACTCGTGCGGCCATGTTGACCGGGATGTCTCCAGCGCGCCTCTCGATTACCAATCATGCGCCTGGTCACAAAGAGGGTATGATTCCCGAGGGGCAAACGCTTGCGGGCGCAAAGAAGCTCACCTATTTGCCGCTCGAAGCGACGACCTTGGCGGAGCGTCTCAAGAATGAGGCGAACTATGCCACCGGGTTTGTGGGCAAGTGGCACCTTTCGCACCGGAAGGGGCAGGATGAAGCCGGGGAAAAATATGAACCGCTCCTGCGCCCCGAGTTTCAAGGATTTGACCTGAATGTCGGTGGTTATGACCGTGGTGGTCCACCGACCTACTTCGCGCCTTATAAAATTCCCACCCTGAAGGAAGGGAAGGACGGGGAGTATCTCCCTGATCGTCTTGCTGATGAGTGCATCGATTTTATTGAGAAGAATAAGGAGGGACCGTTCTTCCTGACCTTCTGGAATTACTCGGTCCACTATCCCATCGAAGCACCGGCGGACTTGATCGAGAAATACAAGAAGCGCCCGGTCGAGAATGCACCTTATGCGGCCATGATCGAGGGCATGGACCGGTCGATCGGCAAACTGTTGAAATCGCTTGATTCCTTGAAGTTGACGGCGAACACCATCGTGATTTTCACTTCGGACAATGGGTCTCTTTTCAGCAATGGTCCTCTGAGGGAAAACAAAGGGCATCTTTATGAGGGCGGAATTCGGGTGCCGTGGGCGATTCGGTGGCCTGGTAAGATCAAGCCGTCTTCTCATAGTGAGGTGCCTGTTGTGAGCACGGATGTCTTTCCAACATTGCTTGAGGTTGCGGGTCTGAAGCCCAAAGAAGGAGTGCCGCTGGACGGTGAGAGTTTGCTTCCGCTCCTGACTGGCAGCGGTGAACTGAAACGGAAATCAATTGTGTTTCATTACCCCAATTATGCTTTCCATAAACGTAACCGTCTCGGGAGCGCGATCCGGAAGGGGCAATATAAGTTGATTCATTTTTACGACGACGATTCGATCGAGCTTTATGATGTGGTTTCCGATCAGTCGGAGAAGAACGATCTCGCTGCGACCAAACCCAAGTTGGCTCGCGAACTGCGCGAAGAATTGGAGAAGTCGCTGAAAGACTCCGGGGCCAAAATGCCTTATTCCCAATAATTTTATTAATGAATTCATCCAGTCCTTATCGAATCCCGGGCCTCGAGCTGATTGATCACAGCTTCCGCCTTCCATTAGACCACAGTCAGCCCGAAGGCCGAATCATCGACGTCTTCGTTCGTGAAGTGCGTGATCTCGATCCGGAGAGCAAAGACAAACCCTTCCTTCTTTTCCTGCAAGGCGGGCCGGGTTTTCGTGCTCCGCTGCCCATCCGAAAAGAAGGGTGGCTGAAGCGAGCGCTCACCGAGTTTCGAGTTCTCATGTATGATACCCGTGGGAATGGTCTGAGCACGCCGGTCGACTATCAGACCCTCCCGTTGGAAGGTGATGCCCGCGCGCAAGCCGATTACTTGAAGCACTTTCGACAGGACAACATCGTGCGCGATGCCGAGATGATTCGTGGACAAATGAGTCCGGATACTCCCTGGTCAACGATCGGACAAAGTTACGGAGGATGGTGCACCACGACTTATTTGAGCCTTCATCCGGAAGGTCTGAAGGCTGTCTCTTATACACATCTGACGCTGCCGACGATCTACTCTGTGTA
>CAJXVQ010000164.1 GCA_913060685.1 uncultured Verrucomicrobiales bacterium | reverse complement strand
TCTACACAGAGTAGATCGTCGGCAGCGTCAGATGTGTATAAGAGACAGCAAGAAAGTTTGTTCCTCCAGGCATAGAACAGGGTGAAAAACATGATTCCCAAAATCCCGCCGTGCGAGGCCATCCCCCCTTCCCAAACCGCAATGATCGTCAGCGGATTTTCCAATATTTGCTCAAATCCCCCGGGGCGTGGCAGCATGTAAAAAAGCACGTAGCCGATCCGCCCACCAAGAAAGACCCCGAAGATCGCAGTGTAGGTCACCACATCTCCCACTTTATCCTCGGCCACCACCCAAAGCTTGCGACGCGCCAGCCGCAACAGAATGAAATACGCTGCGGCAAATCCCATCACGTAGGATAAACCATACCAGCGCAGTTTGATCTTCTCGGTGATCGAAAAGATCACCGGATCGAGGTCGTGGACGTAAGTAGCAAGGACTTCAAGCACGTCCCAATTTCACACCATCAGCCCGCCTTCCGCAAGCGAGCAAAGTCACCCATGCTATTTCGACAAGACAATCTTGATCGGCCTCCGCAGAAACTGACAGACTCCCTCAGCCCCCTCACAGACGTAATAGTAGGCCACTCCTTCGATCTCAGCCGGAAGTTTCTCTCCTTTCCGTGCTCGGATCTCAAACTCGATCATCCTCTCCTCCGCGCTCGCCGGAACATCAGGAACAGCCCCCGGTCCTTGCTGATCATGAATCGTAATCCCTTCCGTCGACTGAAAATGAAAGCTCACATTCCCGGCATCATTGGTCCAATGCACGGCCTGCAATTTCGAGGGTTTAAAGCGCAGATGCACTCTGAACGCGTGATCTTCCTTTTTTGTCGAAGGCACAATCACAACAGAGGTCGCAACGAACATCTTCTCATCCACAGGCACTTTCCCTTCCGGATCAGGATGCTTCACCTTTGCCGTTTCAAGGTCTTTCCCTCCGCCGGGATAGGCAAACTCCGATCCACGGGGTTCCGCTGAAAGTGGGCGTGACTTCTCACCGCGGGCCTTCAATTCCTTCCTCGCCTGATTGACCCAATCGTAGAACGAATAAGGCTTATCAAGTCGTGGCCCGTATTGCTGGATCCTCCTTCGCCAAATATACTGATCCGGCTGCAAACCGAGAGCCTTCCGCCAAGAATCAATCGCCTTCAAAAAATCGGCATTCTGCCTTTCACCCGAGTCGAAACGTCGACGCAAGGCCACCCCCAATTGAAAGTTCGCGACCGGACTCTTGGGACTCTCCAAAACCGCTTTCTCCCGCGCCTCCAAACTCCCGTCAAAGGAAAGGTCTTTCTCTTGCTCCAAGGTCTGCGGATAGCTCGCGGAGAGGAAACTCTGGAAATCCTTCTCTGAGGGATTCCTAAATCGAATGATTCCCGACGAATCAACCAACAAGGTAATCGGCACGACCTTGACCCCGAGGAGATTGAAGGGATCCGCTAAAACCGGCCAATCCATTTGCTGCCATTGCATATAGAGCGCGGCACGGTCGGGATGCTGTTCCTGGACAATGCCGAGTGATTGAAGTTCCCCCTCCTTGACCAATTTCTTTGTCTTGGAATGCCACACCGGCACCCGTTTCCGACATCCCGCTCACCAAGAAGCAAAGATATGTAAAATCGTCTTCTTCCCGAAATAGGATCGCACAGATTTTGCTTCACCATTGGCGATATTCGCCAGCGAGTATCCGGGAAACGGACTCCCAATCTTGAGATCAGAAACTGGAGCCGCAGAGAGATTCCACGTCAAAAAGAAACCCAACATATAACGGATCATGGATGAAATCTACTCTGTTCGAAGCAATCAAGCGAGCACCAACCAAGTCGTAAATCCAAGGTATCCGATCACCAGCAAGACCCCTTCCCAACGATCGAGTCTCATCCGGTGCCACATCATGGGCATGAGGATGATCGCAACTGCCAGCATGACACCATAATGAATCAGCGTGACGCCTTCGCCTTGCAGAGGAGCGATCAATCCTGCCACTCCGACGACGGCAAGAAGATTGAAAATACAGGACCCAACTGCGTTACCCACGATGATGTCCCCCTGCTTCTTGATCGCAGCGACGACCGAAGTGGCCAGCTCTGGAAGGGATGTTCCGAAGGCAAATAAGGTGAGCCCAATAATGGCCTCTGAGACACCGTAAAATCGGGCAATATGCTCCCCTCCGACCACCATACGATCAGCACCAATCACGAGGGTGATTCCTCCCAGAATAATGAGGAAGATGTTAAAAAACAAACGGCCCCGTCCACTATTCCGCGCAGCCTCAATGACTTCAGGAGGAACATCGTCCGATGCTTCGACATCCTCCTTCCTGGCCTCGACCAGACTTGTGATGATGTAGAGTAAAATACCCCCGAACAAGACCCCCGCTTCAAGACGATCCATGACACCGTCTCGCATCATCAGGAGAAAAACGGTCGAGGCCACCAGCAGAATCGGCATCTCCCGCCGAATCACTTGTCGCTGAATTGCGATGGGGAAAATCACCGCCCCGACACCCAATACCAAGGCAATGTTGCAGATGTTGGAACCCACGACATTCCCAATGGCCATTCCGCCATTGCCATCGAGGTTCGCTTTGACACTGACGACAAGCTCTGGCGCGCTGGTGCCAAAGGCCACCACCGTGAGTCCCACCACAAGCGGGCTAATTCCGAAGCGGATGGCTAGCTCCGAGGAGCCTCTGACCAGCCACTCGGCACCAAAGTATAGGAGAACCAAGCCGCCAACGACCCATCCGATATCAAGCATTTCAGGCACGGCAGGAGACTGCCGTCTTTCCTCCCGCGCCGCAAATACGAATCAGCAGTCTTTTTCTAGCCACCGATCTTAATCAGTTCGACGTCGAAGACCAAAGTCCCCGAGGGCGCGCCCGAGCGGCTTGGCTTGTCGCCGTATGCCAGGTTGCCGGGAATCCAAAAGCGGCGCTTTTCTCCCTCGACCATGAGCTGGACACCCTCGGTCCACCCCTTGATGACGCCATTGAGCGGGAAGGAAATGGGCTCACCGCGTGCCACGGAGCTATCAAACATCTTCCCGTCGGTGGTCCAACCGGTGTAGTGCACCAGCACCTCGTCAGTCGCGACCGGTCGGCTGTTTCCTGTTCCTTCGGTGAGAATTTTCGACGCCAAACCCGAATCGGTCTTCAAAGCATCATCAGGCGTTGCCGCGACATCATCCGGAGCAGCAATCGGCTCCGCTACCTTTGGCTCCGCCTTGAAATCAAGAAGCTCGAAGTCAAAGACGAGGTTCCCCTTGGGCGCACCCGGAGGAGGGTTTTCGCCAAATCCCAGAGCCTCGGGAATCCAAAAGCGACGCTTCTCGCCCTTGGTCATCAACTGAAGCCCTTCGACCCATCCCTTGATACTCACTTGGTCCAATTTGAACTGAGCCGGCTTACCGTTCAGCACAGTGCTTTCGAGAAGAGTTCCGTCCATAAGCCAACCCGTGAAATGAGTCGCCACAATATCCGATAGTCCGGGCTTCTCCCCGCCATCGCCTTCTTCCAAAACCTTCGAGGCCAAACCAGTGGCAGTCTTCTCGGCATCATCTGGCGCGGTCATTTCCTTCGGAGTTTCAGGAGCATCCGGAGCTTTTTCGATTGAGAAAAGCTCGACATCAAAAGTGAGATTTCCGGAAGGTGCGCCCGGACGGGAAGGGGTTTCCCCGTAGGCAAGCTCTGCCGGAATCCAGAAGCGGCGCTTCTCCCCCACCACCATGTGCTGCAATCCCTCGGTCCAACCCGGAATCACGCCGTTCAGTGGAAAGGAGATCTTTTCGCCCCGCTCTTCCGAGCTATCAAAGAGTTTCCCGTCAACCGTCCAGCCACTGTAATGAACTTCAACGGTATCGCGGGAACCTGGCTTCTCACTACCATTTCCGGCTTGCAGAACTTTCGAAGCCAAACCGGTGTCAGTGACTTCGGCATCTGCGGGCGCGGCGGCAACATCTTGGGGCGTTTCAGGAGCTTTGCTCATGCAGGGGCCTTAACGAAGGATCAGGCTCGATACCAGAAATTTGATTTCATCCCGAATTCAACCCGTATCAAAGGGACCAAAATCCCATCATTTGACAAGCAACCCTGACAAGTATCGAAATATTCTTACCGATGAACCCAATGTTTTTCAGGATCTTCAGAAGGCCGTGAAAGATTTACTCATCCGGGAAGGAAGAGAGCTTCCTCACTAACTCACAATGGCGACTAGACAAACCGCCCTTCCTGACAAATTCTCCCGCCATGAAGATTTCTGTCACCGGCCGCTCGGGCCGAATGGGCCAAACGGTTGCTGCTGCAATCGAAGCGGAAGCCGCGGCCGCAATCCACTCGACCCACGATTCAGGCGAAGACCTCGCAGCCGCCCTGTCAGGCGCGGACGCGGTCATCGATTTCACCCTGCCGGTTCTCACCAATGAACTCCTCGCTTCTGCCGTCGCGCAAAAGGTTTCCCTTGTGATCGGAACCACCGGGCACTCCGAAGAACAGAAAGTCGCCATCCAGGAAGCTTCCAAAACGATTCCCATCGTTTACGCCTCGAACTTCTCCACCGGCGTCAACCTCCTCTTTCACCTCACCCGCAAGGCCGCCGCGATACTCGGTAATGAAACCTTCGACATCGAAGTGACCGAAATGCATCACCGTCACAAAGTCGACGCCCCTTCCGGCACAGCCCGCACGCTCCTCGATATTTTAAATGAGGAAACGAAGACTTCTTATGAAGATGACGTTGTCCACGGACGCGAAGGAAACGTCGGCCCCCGACCATCTCGCGAGATCGGAATGCACACCCTCCGCGGAGGCGATGTCGTAGGAGATCACACCGTGATGTTTGCCGCTGACGGCGAGCGTTTCGAGCTCACCCACAAAGCCTCTTCACGCATGACCTTTGCTTCCGGTGCCGTTCGCGCCGCTCTCTGGCTCGAGGGCCGGGAAGCCGGACTTTACGACATGCAGGACGTCCTTGGCCTTAAGTAGAACGACATCTTATGGCCTCTCGAACCGGCATCGCGCTTGGAACAAATATAGGGAATCGCATCGCGAATCTTCGTGAAGCGCGTGATCTCCTTGTCAACTTGATGCCGCCCGGAACCACTTATCTCCAATCCGGAATCTATCAGTCGGAGCCGGTCGATTGCCCGCCCGAGTCTCCCGACTTCTACAATGCCGTCATTGAAATCGACTACATCGGCAAGCCCCACGACCTCCTCAAAGCCACGCAGGGAATCGAGTGGAAACTCGGCCGCAATTCCTCTCCCGTTCGGAATTCCCCGCGCCCCATTGACTTGGACATCCTCTACTTTGACCATGTCTTCATGGACCAAGACATTCTCACCCTTCCCCACCCACGCCTCACCAACCGACGGTTTGTCCTAATGCCCCTCGCTGATATCCATCCCCATCTCATCCTTCCCGGCGATGAAACCACTGTCGGCGAGCACTTAAGAAAGCTCGACTCGGAAGAAACCGACCCCATTCTCATTCAAACTGCTTGGTAAAACCATGCCCTCCTCCGAGAAAGCTGATCAACTCCGCGCCCGCAAGGGCTGCGCTCCCATCTCCGCCCTCACGGCTTACGATTACCCGACCGCACGCCTCCTCGACGAAGCCGGCATTGATCTCCTTCTCGTCGGCGACTCCCTCGGCATGGTCGTCCTTGGCTTCCCCGACACCACCCACGTCACCCTGGATCACATGATCCACCACACTGCAGCCGTCGCTCGCGGTGCTAAAAACGCCCTGATCCTCGGCGACCTCCCGATCCATACATACCCGGATCCCGCAACTGCTCTCGTTAGCGCAAGCAAGCTCGTCGACGCCGGAGCCGAAGCGGTGAAACTCGAGGGTGGCGTCGGACAGGCTGAAAAAGTGGCGACGATTGTCGAGGCCGGGATTCCCGTCATCGGCCACCTCGGCATGCTCCCCCAGCGAGTCAAAGAAGAAGGGGGCTACAAAAAGAAGGGAAAAACCGACGACGAAACTCAAGAAATCCTCAAAGGCGCACTCGCCCTGCAGGCCGCCGGAGTTTCCGCCATTGTGCTCGAAAGTGTTCTTCCAAAAGCCACCCGTCTCCTGACCGATCATCTCGACGTCCCGACGATCGGCATCGGCTGCGGACAAGGTAACTGTGATGGCGAGATCGCGGTCATCACCGATATCATCGGCTCCTACCCCTGGTTCGTGCCACCCTTCGCCACCCCGCGCGCCGATGTCGCCGGTGAAATCACCAAAGCCGTGAAAGGTTATCTCGATGCTCTCACCGGATAAGAAAGAAGCTCTCGAACGACGCATGGCTTCGCTGGGCGTCTTTGAAGACGATCTCGTGGAAAAGTTCATTCGCGGCACCGGTAGCGGCGGCCAAAAAGTAAACAAAACCTCCTCTTGCGTCTTTCTCCAGCATCCGCCCTCTCATCTCGAGGTCAAAGTTCAACGCGAACGATCACGGGAAATGAATCGTTTTTTGGCCCGCGAGGAAATCTGCGAACGACTCGAAGAACGGGAATCCGAAAAGCGCCTCGCCCGGAAGCAGGCCCGCGAAAAGACCCGTCGTCGGAACCGCCGTCAAGGAGTCCGCGCCCGCGCTCGCAACGTTGAAAAAAAACGCCAGCACGGACAAAAAAAGCAAAACAGGAAGCGCCCGGGGGCGAATGACTAAGCAAAAAAGTTGCGTCCTCACTCCCAACCACCAAGACTCCGCCATGCAAACTTACCTCGACCTTCTGACCGACGTTTTGGAGAACGGCGAGGAACGGGGTGACCGCACCGGAACCGGAACCCTCAGCGTCTTCGGCCGCCAGGCTCGCTACGATCTTCGAAAGGGCTTCCCCTGCCTCACCACCAAGAAACTCCACCTCCGCTCGATCATTCACGAGCTTCTCTGGTTCCTCAAGGGTGAGACCAACATCGCCTACCTCAAGGAAAACAAAGTCACCATCTGGGACGAATGGGCCGATGAAAATGGCGACCTTGGTCCTGTCTACGGGCAGCAATGGCGCTCGTGGCCCAAGGCCGATGGCTCCACCGTCGATCAAATCACCAATCTTATCGATGGGCTCAAAAACAACCCGACTTCACGCCGCCACCTCGTCTCGGCGTGGAACGTCGCCAAAGTCGAGGAAATGGCCCTTCCCCCCTGTCACCTCCTCTTCCAATTCTACGTTCACAACCCGGAATCGGAGAAACCCGGCCTGAGCTGCCAACTCTACCAACGCAGCGCCGATCTCTTCCTCGGAGTTCCCTTCAATATCGCCTCCTACGCACTCCTTACCATGATGATCGCGCAGGTCTGTGGATACGAAGCCCGCGAATTTGTGCACACCTTTGGCGACCTCCATCTCTATTCCAATCATCTCGAGCAAACCAAGCTCCAACTGAGTCGCGCCCCTTTTCCTCTCCCTCGCATGGAGATCAATCCGAAGGTCAGGTCTATCGATGACTTCACCTTCGATGACTTCAAATTGCTCGACTACCAATCCCATCCCCATATTAAAGCCCCAGTTGCCGTATGAAACTTACTGCCATCGTAGCCATGACCCCGGAGCGCATTATCGGGAAAGACGGAAAACTCCCCTGGAGCCTTCCCGATGACTTAAAGTTTTTTAAACAGCACACCTCCGGACATCCCATCGTAATGGGCCGTAAAACATTTGATTCAATTGGACGACCGCTTCCGCGGAGGCAAAACATCGTCATAACCCGCGATCCCGCCTGGCACCACGATGGCGTCGAGTCCATCCATCACCCCAAGGAACTCAATGAATTCCCCCTCATCGACCAGCAGGTTTTCATCATTGGCGGTGAGGAAATCTACCGTTTTTTTCTTCCAATTCTTGATGACATCATCATCACCCACGTCCCTGATTGCTACGAAGGAGACACTCGGTTTCCAGAATACAACCACTTCTTTCCCAATTCAGAATTGATCTGGGAACAGGAAGAGTTTGTGATCAAACGCCACTTTAAATAAAACGACATCTACTAAAAACATGGCCAACTCATTTGAACTTACCGGAACCCTCAAGGTCCTCGAAGACACCCAAACTTTCGCCAGCGGCTTTGCCAAGCGCGAATTCGTAATCGAAGTCCCCGACGGAAAATACCCGCAACTCATCAAATTCGAAGTCCTCAAGGAGAAAATCAGCCTCCTCGACTCGGTGAGCATCGAAGATGATCTCAAGGTCACCTTCGACGTCCGCGGACGCGAATACAACGGAAAATACTTCGTCAACCTGAACGCCTGGAAAGTCGAATCCTCCGGTGGTGGACAAGGCGGCAGCCCAGCCCCCGGCGCGCCCGCAGATCCGCCCCCCAGCTCATTTGATAACTCATTCGACAACGAGGCCGAGCCCAGCGACGACGACATACCGTTTTAGGAATGCCTGTGTCACTCCTCAACGACACTCTTGATCTTCCCATCACCCACTTCCGTGGTCAGTTCGTCGCCCGGTGACACTGTATCGACCGACTTGATGATCTCTCCGTCAGCTCCATAGGTCACCGAGAAGCCTCGCTTGAAAACACTTCCAGGCCCCAAGGCTTGCAGCAGGGATCCGAGCCGTTCCACCCGGGTTTCCTGAGCTCCAAGGGCAGACTTGGCAGCGTTGATGAAATCGCTTTGTGACGCATCGAGCTTCTCCTGTCGGCGCTTGAATACTTCGCGGGGATGGTAGTGTTTCCAGTTCGCCTGGTAGTCCTCGATCAGCCTTTCCCGGTCGCGCATGGATTCCTTCACCGCGGTCAAAAATGTCCGTCGAAGTCCTTCCAGCCGGAAGATAGGATATTGTAATTTCTTATCAGCAGGCTGACTAAAGAGACTTCGCTCACAGTAATCAAGCTGATCTGCGAGACGGTCCAAACGGCCCTCCACCACTCTCTTCAAACGAGAGCCCAGGCTTCCGATACGCTCACGCAGCTCAACTTGATCGGGAACCGCCAACTCCGCTGCAGCACTGGGTGTTGGAGCCCGTAAATCGGCTACGAAATCCGAGATCGTAAAATCAATTTCATGCCCCACCGCACTAATCACTGGAATGGGGCATTCCGCGATCGCGCGTGCCACGATTTCCTCGTTAAAGTTCCAGAGATCTTCCAGGGAGCCACCACCCCGCCCCACGATCAAAACTTCCGGTTGAGGCAACCCCTCTTCGGTCGCTTTACCGGCCCTTCGAATGGCCTGCGCAATCCCCCGCTCCGCGCCCTTGCCCTGAACCGCTGCCGGAAAAAGGACAACCGTCAGCCACGGAGCCCTCCGTGAAAAAATATTCTTCATGTCCTGAAGGGCCGCTCCAGTTGGCGAGGTCACGATCCCGATCACTCTGGGAAAGCCCGGAAGGGCCCGCTTGCGATCGCGGGAAAAAAGCCCCTCTTGATCAAGCTTGCGTTTCAAGGCCTCAAACCTCGCTTGCAAATCACCCAGGCCCACCGCTTTCGCCTTCTTGACAATGAGCTGGGTGCTGCCCCGGGCCTCGTAGAAACTGGCTTCCCCAAAAATCTGCACCTGGGCCCCATCCTCAATCACCTCGTGCCCGGTGCGACGCCGCGCACTAAACATTGCACAAGAGATTTGCGCCGATTCATCCTTAAGCGAGAAATACCAATGGCCACTTCCCTGCTTCCTGAGGTTGCTGATCTCGCCTTCCACCCAGACATCCCCCACTTCGATCTCCAGAAGATTACGGATCCTCCGGGCCAGCTGCGTGACCGAAATCGCTTTCACCTCAGCCACCGCTATGCCTCCTCTTTGGTATTCAACTCCGCGAAGACCATCTTGCCCGCACTTGTTTGCAAGGTGCTGATGACGGTGACATCCCTGGAAGTGCCAATCTTATCGATGGCGTGATTCACCACGATCATCGTCCCGTCCGGCATATAGCCAACGGCCTGGTGATCGTCCTTACCAGCCCGCACCAAGGCCAGCCGGACCGACTCCCCAACCACCACCGAAGGCTTCAGGGCATCAGAGAGATCATTGAGATTGATAATGTCAGCTCCCTGGAGGTGAGCGACTTTGGTCAGATTTTCATCGGTGGAAATTAAGCGACCCGAGAGGAGCTTGGCAGTCTGAACCAAGCGACCTTGAAACGATTCATCCTCGGCCATGCCGCGTGAATCTTGAATCGAAATAGGCACCGCCGGATTTTTCTGTAGCTCACTGAGAATTTCCAACCCACGTTGGCCACGTTGGCGCTTCCCGGCTGCCGGGGAATTCGCCATGACCTGAAGTTCATCAAGGACAAATTGCGGAACCAGAACGCGACCCGTTAAAAAACCCGCTGCCAAAAGTCCCGGAAGCCTGCCATCCATGATGACTTCGGCATCGAGAATGAGGAGCTGACCGGAAGCCGCATCTTGTCGAAAACGAACGTATGGAATGATGAAGGAAAACTCTTCCTGATCACTCCTGAGCGCCAGGACCGCACCCAGAAAAGCAAAACTGGCATATGAGGAGACATTGAAAGCCAGCGAGAGAGCTTCCCCGATCCCCTCACCGTTTATCTTGATGGGTGACGCTGCGATCTTAATCAACTCGGGAATCTGAGCACGATTCAACAAGAAGGCACATAGCAAACCAACTCCAATGCCAAAGGTGGCGGTCGAGAACCCGCGAAGGCTGAAAGTCCGCATCGAACTCTCCACCAGAATGAAGAAGATCGCTACGATCATCCCACCGAACAGACCCACCCAGAGTGGAATATTCGGACTACTCAATGCGATCGCCAACCCCGCCAACAGACAGAGGAAAATATAAATAACGCGGGCAACGTTGACTGATGGCTTCGAGGCTTTCATAGGCCGTTAGCTCGTAGGTTCCGTTTTGGTTTCAGAAACCTTTGGCCAGACCAGTTTCCGTTCTTCCGAAGAACCACCGATTTCATCACCAATATCCTTCGTGGTGATGAAAAGCATGAAGCCCATGAGAAGAAGGGCAAAACCAGTCTGGATCACCTCAAGAAAACGCGCCGGAAGAGGCTTTCCGCGAATCCACTCCAGAATTGCCATGACGATATGCCCCCCATCGAGAACGGGAAGTGGCAGCATATTGAGAACAGCAAGGTTGATATTGAAGAGCACAAAGAATGCGAGAACCCGCAACCAACCATCCGGCTGCTGAAGGAGGAGGAATTTTGTCTTGGCGATCCCAATCGGCCCCGCAAGTTGATCTACTCCCACACTCGAACTTGGTGAACTGATCGTTTTAATCGTCATCCACATCGTGCGGAGACTGTCACGAACCTGCTCCCACGGATTGGGATACAGAATCTCACTGGAAGTAATGGCATTGAAATCCCAACTGATCCCAACCATCGGATCGGGAAAGGCATCGCCCTCCGGCTTGAGCGGCGTTACCGGCTGGTCGAAGGTTTCCTCACCCCGCAAGATGGTTAATGCCGATTCCTTAAATTCATTTTCCTCCAAGAGTTGGCCCACGTGAGCGAATCCGTAAACCTCCTGTCCGTTCACCTTCAGAATGCGATCACCCACCTTCAATCCCGCTCTCTCGGCCGGACTTTCGCCCTCGCCTTCAAGAATTGTGCCCACGATTGCCGGGCCACCCGGGGCGATCCCGACCTGAGGAAGCGCCCGCCGCTTCCAGGCTCGGGTTTCTTTGATCTCGAATTTCGTAGTGACAGTCTGAACAACGCCATCCCGCTCAATTTCAAAATCAACACTATCGCCCTTCGTCAACATGATCCGTGTCCGGATATCATCGAAGATCCGTCCAGCATACCAGCTCACAGGCTCTCCATCGACTTTCAGAATCTTGTCTCCCGGCTTCAGGATCCCCTCGGCGGGGCTCCCTTGAGAGATTCCACCGACGACGTTCGATTTGATTGCATCTTGTGGCTTACCCATTCCCCAGACTGCCAATGCCGCAACAACAGCGAGAAGCAAGCTGAAGAGAGGACCCGCAAAAGCGACAATGATCTTATCGAGCGGTGTCACGGGCGGGAGGGCCTTGCCATCGAGGTTGTCCCCCTCAATCGACTCCATGGCAGCCATCTGCGGCAATGCCACAAAGCCACCAGCCGGAATCCAGCCAAGACCGTATTGGCTGTCTCTTATACACATCTCCGAGCCCACGAGACCGAGGCTGATCTCGT
>CAJXVQ010000163.1 GCA_913060685.1 uncultured Verrucomicrobiales bacterium | reverse complement strand
CGAGATCAGCCTCGGTCTCGTGGGCTCGGAGATGTGTATAAGAGACAGATTTTTTTCCATCCCACTGTGACTGTCCCACTTACTTCCGGCACCGTGATAGAGTTGCACAAACCGAACGCCGCGCTCGACCAGTCGCCGCGCCATCAGGCACTGCCTCCCAAATCCCTGCGTTTGCTCTTCGTCCATTCCATACATTTTCTTGACTGACTCCGGCTCACTTTCCAAATCAATGGCTTCCGGCGCCTCAGCCTGCATCCGATACGCCAACTCATAACTCTCGATGCGAGCCTCCAACTCGGTATTCGATTGACGTCCCCGTAAGTGCCCCTGATTGAGCTGATCCAGAAAAGCCAATTTGCCCCTCTGTCGGCGAGCAGTCATCCCTTTGGGCAAATTCAAATTCGCGACCGGCTCATTTCCAGACTCAAAAAGCGTCCCCTGAAAACTCGCCGGCATGAACCCCGATCCCCAGCATCTCGTCCCATTCACCACCATCGAGTTGCTATCCTTGATGACCACAAATGCCGGGAGATTTTCGCTCACCGAGCCAAGGCCATAATTCACCCAAGCTCCCAGGGAAGGCCGCCCTCCAAAGACCGAGCCCGTATTCATCTGCGAAACTCCTCCCGCATGATTGATCCCGTCTGAGACACACGAACGGATCACGCACAAATCATCAGCAATCTCACCATGCTTCGGCAGCCAATCGGAAATCCAAAGCCCGCTCTCCCCATGCTGTTCCCACTTCCTTCGCGATGCCAACAAAGGAGACTCCGCTTCGCCCATCGCCGTTACCGGACGCTCAAAGCTCTTTGGCAGGGATTGCCCCGCCAACTTATTCAGGATTGGCTTCGGATCAAATAAATCCAAATGGCTCGGGCCTCCCTCCATAAACAAGAAGATCACGTTCTTCGCCTTTCCAAAGTGGTGTGGAATTTTATCGGCTACGGGATTCCTCTTACCAATCTCACTCCCAATTAATCGCTGTCCGGTCAGAGCTGACAACACCACGCCCCCAAACCCCGCACCCGCATTCGAGAGAAAATTACGACGCGAGCGGGGCATTACAATTCGGTGACAACTCATCTGGGTTAATGCAGGTAAAGAAATTCGTTGGAACTCAGGAGAGCATGGCAAAAATCGACAAAAGGCTCATTTCCCGGCGAAATCGCCCCAACCACAGCTCTCTGACTCCTCAAAAAAGCCAATCCGGTTTTCACCTCTTCCGCTGTCGCCTCCCGCCCCCAGGCAAGTTCAAAGACTTGCTCCACTTCGACTCTCGAAGCCGTCTTCCTGACTCCTAAAACCCTCCCTGCCATCGCTCTCGCACGCGCCAGTGGCCACTCACTATTTGCGAGAAGTAAAGACTGCGTCGCCGTGGTTGTATTGAGTCGCTCCGGCTCCGAAGCAAATCCCAGAGGACTATCAAAACACTGAAGAATGCGATCCGGCGTATTCCGCATCTTCTTCACATAAATCGATCTCACCGGCACCGCACTTCCCTGCGAATCTCCGCCTTCGCGATTCTCCAATTCACCGGAAACCGCCAGCATGGCATCCCGGATCTCCTCCGCACTCAGTCTTCTCGGCGGAAATCTCCACAGAAGCTGATTGGCAGGATCGGAAACGTCATGGACATTGCTGGGTTCAAATCTCGCCGTCTGCCGATAAGCCCGGCTCGTCAAAATCAGCCGATGGATCCTCTTCATCCGCCATCCCCCGTCCATAAACTCTCTCGCCAGCCAATCCAATAATTCCGGATGAGTGGGCTTCTCTCCCAGCATTCCAAAATCATTGGGCGATGCCGCAATTCCACTTCCAAAATGATGCTGCCAGATCCGATTCACCATCACACGCGAAGTCGTCGGATGATCCTTTCTCACAATCCACGCTGCCAAAGCGGATCTTCTTCCCGTTGTTTTCTCCCGCACCTCAATGATCGGCTTCTCACCGCCCAATATTTCCAGAAACGCCGGCTCGATCACCTCTCCCTTCAACCTTACCTCAGCCGCTTCCCTCCCGGTATCTGTGCTCAAAAATGCGAGTGGCAGCTCTTCCGGCTTCAGTTCCTCAAACCCAACCAGCCGCGCTTTCACTTCCTCATAACGAGCCCGCTCTGCACTCTCCTTCTTTAGCACCTGCTCCGGCTTGGCCAGCATCCGCACCTCACGCCCGGCCTGCCGATCGACCAGGAAGGAAATCTGACGTTCATAGGCCGATTTCTTTTCCCAAGGCTTTGCAAACATTTCCTGAACCTCTGGCGGAAACGTCTTAACCCGAAAGTCATAGGTCTTGCGCTCCCCTTCCTTCACCAACGATTTCATCTCTCCTCGAATCTCCCGGGTGGCCTCCTCCCACGCCCCAAACGCTGCCTCATACTCTGAAACTTCTTTCTCAGTGGCATGCTTCCGATCGTCCGGCCAATAGACCGAGGAGAGAAATGTCTGCAACGCAAAATAATCTCTCTGAAGAATGGGATCAAACTTGTGGTCATGACACTGCGCACACCCGATGCCCATCCCCAGAAAAACCTCCCCGGTCACATTCGTGATCTCATTGATCATAATCTCCCGCTGCATCTCGGCATTCCGCTGATTCCACTCATAAACCCCATGCCTTAAAAAACCTGTCGCTGCCACTCGTTCAGGATCACCCGGTGCGATTTCATCTCCCGCCAACTGCTCCCTCACAAAGTCGTCATACGGTTTATCCTCATTGAACGCCCTGACGACATAGTCGCGATACCGATAGGCGTTCGGCCGTAAATCATCCGCTCGATAGCCATCGCTATCCGCATACCGGACGACATCCAGCCAGTGTTGCCCCCAGCGCTCGCCATACCTCGGACTGGCGAGCAGTCGTTCGATCAATGCCTCCAGCGCCTTCTCTTCATCCTTCTCAAAAGCCTCTCTGAAATCCGCCACCTCACCAGGAGTCGGCGGCAATCCATGAAGATCAAAAGACATCCGCCGCACCAACTCCCCAGCACCCGCAGGCTCCGCCATCTCCAGACCAAGTTCATCCAGCTTTCGCTCCACAAAAAAGTCCACCGCATGTTGTTCGCCCTCCGGCACCACGACGTCCGCCAGCGGTTGCACCGCCCACCATTTTTGTTCCTCTTCCGAGAAACTCTTTTTCCGCTGTCCCGAAGCCGTTCCACTGAACGCGAGCACTCCAATTACGGCGATCCCCAGCCAATGCTGAAGTCCGAATTTGTGAATTCTTCTCAAGTTCATTTGGAATCATAGCCTTGGGTTCTTCCTTCCCCTTCAAAATCACTCCGCTCAATCAGAACAGATTTCAAATGACAAAAGAAGACAAACCCAAGATATCATCTCACAAAACGAATCCTACGACTCCTCCCTTTCACTCGAAAAGAATCCCTCCCCCCACAAAGATTTCATCTCCGCTCGAAACAACCCCCATACGACTCACGTTCCCTTCCCAATGAAACTCCCCATCCTGTTTCTAACCTTTCTTGGTTTCCTCGCTTTCGACATTCCCGCGAATGCCCAAAGCCTTCCCGGCAAGAACACTCTGATCCAACCCTTCTCCATTGTCTTCAACACAGCCGGCACTCTCTACGGTGTCGAATATGAGGAAGGAAATCGAATTTTCCGCATTAAGAATGGTGAATTCGACTTCATCGCCGGCTCTAAAACCCCGGGTGGGCAAAAGCTCGGCGACGTCGCCAAAGGTGATGGTGGCCCTGCCAGGAAAGGTCGCTTCAACGGCATGCACGATCTCGCACTTCACCCCGATGGACGCCTCTTCATTGCCGACACCTTTAATCGCCGCATTCGCGTCATCGACCTGAAAACGAACACTCTTTCCACTCTCGGAGACGGCAAACTCGACTTTAAATCTCCCTACACTGTCGATCTCCATCCCGATGGGAACCGTCTCCTTGTCGCTGATCTCGAGCGTCGTCAAGTCCTCGAAATCGACCTCGGCTCTCTCACTTTGACCTCACGTGCTGGAAATGGGAAAAAGGGCCTCCCGATCGATGGACAATCCGCTTTGCAATCCCCCCTCCTCGCTCCCCGCGCCGCCATTTATGGAAGAGACGGCTCAATCTATCTTGCCTCACGTGAAGGTCACGCGCTTCGGCACGTCGCCACGGACGGGATCATTCATACTGTCGTCAACCGCTCGGGAAAGAAAGGCAGAAGTGGCGATGACGGTCCGGCAATCGCCGCCCAGCTCAACGGCCCCAAGCACCTCGCACTCGACCCATCCGGCAACATTGTCATTAGCGATGACAACAATCACACCCTTCGTCTCTACAAACCAAAAGAAGGAACACTCCATCTTCTTGCTGGAACCCCGGGGAAATCTGGAAAATCAAAGACCCTCCTCAATCGACCTCATGGCGCCCGCTACGCGCCCGATGGCTCGATCTGGATCGCCGACTCCTTCAACCACCGTCTTCTTAGAATTCCCAAGAAAAATCAATAGGAACCGGAGAGCGCGCTGGCAAGGCCTCCCCTCATTGTGATTTGCAGACTGTCAATTCCACCTTAGGATCGATAGGTGAAGAGTTTTCATAAGGTCTCAGTTTCCCTCCTTTTAAGCACCATCGCCACCACCGCAGGTCCCCGGGTTGCCAATACCTCCATCACTCTTCCCGACGCGCCACCGACATCGGTCATTGAAGTTCAAAATGCCTTCCCCGGCCTTTCCTTCTCCTCCCCGCTTTGCCTTCGCAGCCCATTCGGCGAAAGCCGGCGACTCTTCATTTGCGAAAAAACCGGTGACCTTGAGCTCGTCCCCGACGTCACTTCGGCAACCCCCTCCAAAACCGTTTTTCTCGATCTCGATCAAGTCCTCAGTAGCCGGGGCGAGGCCCTTCTCACAAACAGCGAACAAGGTCTCCTGAGCGTCGCCTTCCATCCCGACTACGCCACCAACGGCCTCTTCTTCCTCGTCTACAACGTTCGATCCGGCGGGGTAAACTACCAACGCCTGTCCCGGTGGCATGACCCGGATATCACCGACACCATTGCCGACCCCGATTCTGAAGATGTCTTGATCGAAATGATCAATAATGCCGGAAATCACAACGGTGGCGACCTTCATTTTGGTCCCGATGGTTATCTTTACATGAGCTGGGGCGACGAGGGAAATCAAAATGACTCCCTCAACAACAGCCAATATCTCGACAAGGACTTTTGGTCCTCGATCACCCGCATTGATGTCGACCTCGAACCCGAAGATAACACTCCCTCGGACGGCACCGGAAGTGATGACCCAAACGTCCGCCCAAATAGTCATCCCGCCGTCAAGCAGATCAACGGCAACCCACTCTACGAGATCCCCTTTGATAACCCTTGGGTGGGTTCCACAATCTTCAATGGAGTCCCGGTGAATCCCACCCAAACCCGCACCGAATTTTTTGCAGTGGGAATGCGTAATCCTTGGCGCATGAGCTTCGACGGCGTCGAACTCTGGATCGGAGACGTCGGCCAGGGAGCACGAGAAGAAGTGACCCTTGCAACCATCGGCTCAAACCATGGCTGGGCTTGGTTTGAGGGCGACCTTAACGGACCCAAATTCAATAGCACCATCAATGGAGCTTCCCGAACAAACGCCACCCACACTCCTCCCGTCTGGGACTACCATCATGGGAACGGAGAATTTCAGGGAAACTCGATCACCGGTGGATTCGTCTATCGGGGTACGAACATCCCTGAACTTACCGGGAAGTATATTTTTTCAGACTATGTCTCAGGCAACATCTGGTCGCTTGAGCGAACAGAGATTCCCGGTGAGCCGACTGTCATACGCATCGCAGGCGAGGCCGGCATCGCTGGCTTCGGCCCCGATCCCTCCAATGGAGATGTCCTCATCGCAGATCTCGGCAGTGGTCGGATTCAAAGACTGGTTGCACGAGACTTCGATCCTACCTTTCCCGACACTTTGACTGAAACCGGGATCTTTTCAGACCTCTCAATCCTGAGCCCAAACGAAGGTGTCGTTCCTTACGACGTGAATCTCCCTTTCTGGTCAGACCACGCCCTCAAGCAGCGCTGGTTCGCTCTCAAAAACACATCCGATCTCATTAACTATTCGAAGGACGATCCCTGGACCTTTCCAAATGGCATGATCTGGGTGAAGCACTTCGACCTCGAACTGGAGCGAGGAAATCCCGCCACAAAAAAGCGCATCGAAACACGTGTCATCGTCCGCAATCAAACTGTCGAAAACGTTGATATCACGACTCTCATCGAAGAGGGCGCACAGGGCAAATACCTCGCCCCAACCAATTCATCTCTTGAGACCACTTGGATGACTTCAGGATTCAATGACTCTGCCTGGCCCTCGGCAAACATGGGCATTGGCTACGATGAAAATTCAACTTACCTCCCATTCTTCGGCTCGGGAGGCAATCTTGGAGACACCCTCAACGGGCAGAACACTTCGTTCTATTTGCGAATTCCTTTTAATGTTTCCAATCCAGAGGACTTCGATCAACTCACCCTTCGCATGAAGTTTGACGATGGCTTTGTGGCCTATCTTAATGGGCAGAAAATCGCCTCGGCAAACTCTCCCGACACCCTCTCTTACAACGCGGAAGCAATCAGTGACAATCCGGATGGAAGCGCCACTTCGTTTCAGGATTTCGATCTCAACAGCTTTACTTCTCTACTACAAGAGGGAGAGAACGTGCTCGCTATCCAAGGACTCAATACCAGTCTCACTAGCTCTGACATGTTAATCAGCCCCGAGCTTTTGGGGGGTCGGGTTCAATTCACTGATGGAATCTACGGGGTTTCCTACAAATGGAATGAAGCCGGCACCGAAGCCAATCTCGTGAGCAGCGCTGGTGAAAATATCGACTTCGACATCACCACTCCCGATGGTGTTCTCACTCAAACCTGGAACATCCCGTCACGCGCCTCCTGCCTCGCCTGCCACACTCCCGATGCCGGTTTCGCGCTCTCCTTCAACACTCAGCAACTCAACCACCCCGGAGAAATTGAAGGCACCTCGGGAAATCTCCTCAGCCAACTCTTCCTGAGCGGTTACCTCGATCAAAACCCCGGGATTTCTGCCGCCCTACCCAGACACATCACACCACAGGATGATCACTATTCTCTCGAAGCCCGGGTGAGATCCTACCTCGATGTCAATTGTGCCTACTGTCACCAAGATCCGGGCATTCAGCCACTCTCATGGAAAGGGAATTTGCATCTAACCATGGCCCAAACCGGTATCATCAATGGCCTTGCATCAGCTGGCAACAACCATCCCGCTGATCGACTGGTGGTTCCCGGAAGCCCCAACCGCTCGATCATCCTTTCCCGAATCGCCTCATCCAATGGCTACACGCGCATGCCTCCAATCGCATCCAACGAATCCGATGAAGTCGCCATCCAACTCCTCACCGCTTGGATCAATGAAGAAGCTAGCAGTGAAGTCACTTACTCCGCCTGGCGGATCGCACAGTTTGGAAATGGCACTTCTCCACATGGAGAGTCAGATGCCGACCCCGATGGGGACACCTACACCAACCGCACCGAGTACCTCACAAAGACCGACCCCACCAACAGTTTGGATTTCCTCACCACCGACCTTCAGCTTAACGGAACAAACATCGAGATCACGATACCGGCCTTCACGAACCGTGGAATCATCGTAGAGCAGTCTCTCGATCTGAAGAACTGGCTCCCCCTTCCTCATCCTGAAAACGATGGCATCCCACGAAATCCCGCATGGCCTCTCCCTCTCATGATTGCTCCGGCTTCCGGCTCCCATGAGTTCTTCCGTTTTCAGATCGGAGAAAAATAGGCCCTAATTGTCCATTCTGATCGACTTGGAGACACATCGCAATTAACGATCATCATTTAGCAATTCACGCGAAGCATTAGAAGGTCGCTGCCGGCACCTTCGATACGAGGAAAAAAGAACACTTCTCCACCATTGATCCATGAAACCCTTTCTCAACATTCTTGTCGGAGTCAACTACACCGAATCATCTCGTCACGCTCTCGTCGAAGCCAAACGAATTGCGGATGAGAATGGAGCAAAAATCACGGCATGCCATGTTGTTCCAATCGGCGACTTAACTGAATTTGTCGATTTCTACTTCATTGAGCATAAAATTATGCTCAATGCCGCCCAGTCCAGTCTTGAAGGATTCGCAGACGAAGTTCTTGGGAAGAATCACGATATCATTTGTCGTATCTCCGAGGGGATTCCTCATCACGAGCTCGTTTCAAAGGCCAATGAGGAAGGACATGATCTCCTCATCCTCGGCGATGAGTCACATAACGAAAACGCCGCCCAGTTTGTCATCAAGTGTCTCCGCTTTGCCACCATGCCGATCCTGCTGGTCAACCCACCTCTGAATACACCCGGACCAGTTGCCGCTTGCATCGATTTCTCAAAATCCACCACCGCCATTTTCGAAAATATCGCTCGCATGAATTTCGAACCCATTTCCTCCTTGGACGTCATTCATTCCTCCCGCCCGCCATGGCTACGACCACTTCGCCTGCGCTATCGGGCGGAGATTCACAAAGATTCGGGCATCAAAGAAGAATTTCGCGAAATCTTGCATGGCCGCTTGGCAGTCGCCTGCGAACAGGCCTCATCTTTGATCGCCGGTCAGGTAGCGCCCGTCCTCCTTGAAGATGAGGATCCGACCGAGGCTCTTGTTCAACATCTCGAAAAATCGAACTACCGCCTTGTCGTCATCGGACGGGCGGGAAAAGGCTTTAAAAGCCTTGTCTCCGATCTCCTCGGAGGCACTGCGGAATCTGTTGTTCGACAAGCCAAGACCAATGTCCTGATCGTTCCAATCCAAGGTTAAGTCACTCCCCCAAAACATGAATACGACCAAATCCATCCTCGTCGGCGTCGATTACTCCGATCAAAGCAGAAACGCTCTCCTTGCCGCATCACGTATCGCCAATTCACGAAGCCTCCCACTGGTCTGCTTCCACGTTCTTGATAAGGAACTTCTGGGTCAGTTCAAAAAAATGGACACCGAAACCGAACAAGGGATTCTCAATTTTGCTCACGAAAAAGTCGCCACATTTATCCGCGACACAATCGGCACCGCCCACAATATTGCCACTGAAGTTCTCGTTGGAAACCCCTTCAAGGTTACCCTTGAACAAATCGAAAAACACCACGTCAACACCCTGGTCCTTGGCTCTGGTGGATATTCGAGCGACGACGGACACCATGTCGGAGCTCTCGCCTCCCGATGCGTTCGCAAGGCTCCGGTCGAAGTTCTGCTCGTTCGTAATTATCAAGACCACCCCTTCGAGAGCATTGTCGCCTGCGTCGATTTTTCCGAAAATTCAAACCGCGCCGTTCATCGCGCTGCTGTTCTCGCCTCCCAGGATAAAGCGAAGCTTAAGCTCATCCACGTTTTTCGTCCAAGCGCATTCGCCGAGACCGAAATGGGCTGGATGGGACCGGCCTTCCCCCTAACCCTCGACAATAACATTCAGGAAAACCTGAATGAAAGAGTCGCCGGCTTTGCAGCAAGAATTGCCAGTCAATATAACCTCCCCGACGTTTCCTCGGATGTCATTTCCGCACCCAGTATTCATCGTGGAATCTGGGAAGCATTGAAAACGATGGAAGCGGATTTGGTCGTTCTCGGCACCCGCGGCCGCACCGGTTTCAAATCACTCCTTCTTGGGACCACGGCAGAAGGACTCATCAACCACACCCCTTGCTCGGCTCTCACCATCAAGCCTGAAGACTTCCACTACAGTTTAACCTAAGAGGCGGTCATTCTAGCTTAAGCCTCCGCGTCTCCGGAGAACCCACTCGACAGTCAGGAAAAGAGCAAGCATGGCAAGGATTGGCCAGACATCCCAAAGAGAGGTCTCTCGAAGCTCTGTCCTCGTCTCATCCCCTTTTAAAAATAGATCAGCCAATTCGCCTTCCCCACGGAAGACGCGGCCACCCGACATCTTGGCAATTGAATCCAGTAAAGGTTGGTTGAGCGTGGTCTCCGAAAGCTCGACAGCACTGCGGGCTCCAACGACTCTAAAGCTCGTGACAACCTCATCACGCACCTTAATTTCGTAAGTTCCAGGCTTTCGAAAAGGACCGGCGAGACTCTCATGAAGACCATTGGAGTTTTCTCGATATTTCAGAGGAATCTCGAAGACCTCCCCGGAATCGTGGCTGACTTGGGCCGTCAGGTTTTGATCAATGATTGGATTGAGATCGGAGTCGCGCAGACGCGTCATGATGCGAACCCGGTCATCGCCCGTGTAGGTCAACTGATCGGTTCCCAGACGAACCGTCTCATTGCCAGCACGTAAGTTGGGGCCAGCACCCCACCGGACCAACTGGCCCCAAAAACGGTGGTGGTAAATATCGCCAACACCCTCGCGTAGACGCCAGGTTCGGTCTGAAAGCAACATCGCAACCTTGCCCGCACCGGTTTGACGCGTGACCAGGAGAGCATTCTCCCTTTCCCGTTCCTGGCGTCTCGCAACTTCCGAGAGTGCCTGGTCAAGACTGGCTGCCGAATCAACTTTCGTCTTCGTCTTGTTGGCATCCTCGGCATACAAGAGAACATCGGCCCCAGACACCCCTTTAACCGGATGGCGCCAACGGATCAACGGGAACTCTTTCCAAAGCCGCTCGTTACTCAGCTGACCTTCGACTTGGGCTGTGACCGGATGATTCCGCCCCGTATTTGTAAGCGCAAAGCGAAACTCTTCATCTCCTCCGTAGAAGGTCCTCCGGGAAAAGTCATACTTCACCGGAATAAGCTCCCTCGCCACCTCGGACTCAAAAGCGTGGGGCATTGACTCCGGGCCAGCAACCAGGACAAGTAAGGCTGCCCGTTTGTTGACACACCCCGAGAGAATCTCCCATTGCTCCTCACTCAGGGAATCCGGCCCAATATCGCCGACAATGATGACATCAAATTTCCGCCATTCTTCTTCGCTTTCCGGGAGATGGGTCGCATTGGCATCTCCAAAAGGGCGGCTCGCTGAAGCGACCACCTTCTCAGGGGTGTGGCCGGAAATTCGGTCGGGTTCCAGCAAGACGGACTGAAGATGAATCGACTGGTCCCGCCCGTAGAAAAGATTGCGCAGGTATCGAAACTCCCAACGAGGATAGCGATCAATCAGGAGAACGTTTGTCCGGGCATCGCTCACCACAGTTTGAAAGCCCCACTCGTTATTATTCTCAAAAGTCTCGTCCTCCAACCCGGTCAAAACAACGCGATACTCGCCGACCCCACCTTCTTCCGGAGCATGCCGGAACTTCACCTCTTCCCGATAGTTATCCTGCGGAATTGAAATCTCCCTCGAATCCAATTCCTTATCCCCTGCGAAAAGCTGAAGCTTGGCTTTCTTGCCGCGATAGCCATCGAACTTCAACAGGGCACCAACCCTGATGCGGTCCCCCAGATACACAGAGTCCGGCGACCGGACCGAGATGATGGCGGCATCCTTGGGAGGAACATCACTTCCCGATGGAATCACGGCAATCGGAGCATCCAGAATTCCAAAACGGCGGGACACATCCTCGACACTGCCGGGACGGTTATGACGGCCATCACTCAGCAAAACAACACCCGCAAGCTGATCGGGTGACACTTGATCGAGAACAGCTTCCAGACCTCCGGCAAGATCAGTCGCCTGATCCCAGCCTTCCACTTCGATGGTGTCATCCAGCAAAGCCCTTCTCGCCGCGCGAACTTCACGAACCCCGACTTTTCCATCGAGATCATCGAGCAATCCGCTCGCTTCCAGCTTCTCTCGTGCCAGTTCAAGCCGCGATTTATTCTGTCCTTCATCGATGAGGTCCATCGAGGCCGAGTCGTCGATCATCACGATCACCTCTCTCTCGATCTCCCGCTCAACATACCGGCTCCAAACCGGCTGAAGGAGAATCCACAGGAGGAGACCAAGCTCCGCCAAACGCAGCCCAAGCAACCATCGCCCCCGGGCCTGACTAATTGCCGTCCGCTCATATCGATAACTCCAAAAAACAAGTTCGGCACCGAGTGCCCCGATCAGAGGAATCACCCACGCCGGCCAAAAGGGATTCACCTCAAGCCAACGGGACAAGAGAATCACAGCTCCCCAGCTGTCTCTTATACACATCTCCGAGCCCACGAGACCGAGGCTGATCTCG
>CAJXVQ010000162.1 GCA_913060685.1 uncultured Verrucomicrobiales bacterium | reverse complement strand
TCTACACAGAGTAGATCGTCGGCAGCGTCAGATGTGTATAAGAGACAGGCCCAAGACCCTTCCTTCAGATACAGATTTGGATGGTGATGAGGATCGCTTTGGGGATGCTGTCGATCCTTCAGCGACCATCATCAAAGGGCTCAAGCTTAAAAACGTGCCAGCCGGCGTCGCTCTTCAATATATCGCAGATGCGGCGAAACTGAGGTATCGCGTTGACGGGGGTAAGGTGACTCTTCTTCCTCTCACAGCTTCGGCCGATGCGGATATCGTGCAGAGGCGATGGGATCTTTCTCCCGACCTTGCCGAATCACTCAAGGAAGCGACCGCGAATGGGAAGTCGGTGGCGACTGTCTTAAAGGAAAATGGAGTGTCCTTTATGGAAAATACCGGAGTGAGTTTTCTCGAAGATAAAAACACTTTAATCGTAAGGAATTCTCCCGCGAATTTGGATCTCGTCGATGGAATTATGGCGGCAGGAGAATCGAATGAACTTCGGAAATCGGACGAGCGGGACTCCCTGTGGCTGGCTGGTGATGATTCTGCTCAGTCAAAAGAAGATGCGGATGATTCGCTCATGATGATGTCCAATGACGGAGAACGTTCGGTCACTTCCAAAGGGACTCAAATCATTATTCCCAAAGTGCAGTTCAAGAAGACGACCGTGGAAGAGGCCTTGGAGTTTGTCCGGCTGCGTTCAATCGAATTGGATACCACAACTCTCGATGACTCTATGAAAGGAGTCAACATCGTGGCTGCTGATCCTGAAATATTGAGGCGTGTTCTTCCCGACATGGATTTGGACCAGGTTCCACTGAAGGTGTTGCTTGACAAAATCGGAGAGGCGACTGGCACGACCTTGACGGTGGATGAATTTTCCTACCGGCTTTCGAAGGGAGAGGTGCCCGAAGCCTTTGCTCCATCAAATGACGATGGTGATAGCATAACGGCTATCGCCAAGCTGAATCAGGTGATGTTGCCCGAGATTAAGCTGAGAAATAGCTCGGTCAGTGAAGCGCTTGAGTATCTCAGGCTGCGCTCCGTCGAGTTGGATGCTACGACACTGAAACAAGATGAGAAGGGGCTGGAGATTGTCTTCGAGAACGCAGATCTCAATAAGGAGTTTCTCGAACGGCCGCAGATCGCACAACTGGATCTAAAAAACGTCCCCTTACGAGTAGCAGCCGCCGAGATTGCCCGTCTGAGTGGGAGTAAAATCCGGATCGAGGGAAACAAGGTTATTTTCTTTGCCGATCCGATACAGAAGAGAGAAAAGTTGCCGGAAGGCTTCGAAACCTCCACGACTGAAAAATCCGATTCCACTTTCTCGCTGAATGTCAGTGATGTTTCCTTCAAGCTTGCGAAGGCTGCCCTGGCAGGTGGAAGTTGGCCCGATGCCTCGAAGGTAAGACCCGAAGAGTTTGTCAATGCCCTCGACTACGATGACACCAAGCCAACGCAGTCGGAGAAGGTGGCGTGCGAGATCGAGCAAGGGGCTCACCCTTTCATGCAACAACGAAATCTCATGCGCATCGCAATGAGCACCGCTTCCCTGGGGCGGAATGCCGCCACCCCTTTGCGGCTGACGATTCTTCTCGATCAAAGTGGGTCGATGGAGCGGGCCGATCGGGCGGAGAGTGTGCAGCGGGCCTTTGCTTTACTGGCGGCCCAACTGAATCCGAATGACGAGGTCACTTTGGTGGGCTTTGCCCGGACTCCGCGGCTTCTGGCCGAGCGGGTGAAGGGAAATGAGATGGCGAAGTTGGCCAAGATCATTGCCAATCCACTCACGGAGGGTGGCACGAATTTGGAGGAGGCGCTTTCGAGCGGTCTGCAATTGGCCAGGCAACAGTTTTTGAAGGGTGCGCAAAATCGGATCATTCTCCTGACCGATGGTGCTGCGAATTTAGGCGATGCCCTGCCCGGGAATCTGGCTCGTCAAGTCGAATCGATGCGCCGTGCGGGCATTGCTTTCGATGCCTGCGGGGTGGGGGCTGATGGTCTTAATGACGATGTTTTGAGCTCGCTCGCAAAGCAGGGAGACGGGCGCTATTACTTCCTGGATCGTCCCGAGGATGCTGACGCAGGCTTTGCCCGCCAGATTGCGGGAGCGCTCCGTCCGGCAGCCAAGAATGTCAAAGTGCAGATTCTTTTCAACCCCGACCGGGTCTCAACCTTCAAGCTGTATGGCTATGAAAAGCACAAGCTCAAGAAGGAGGACTTCCGCAATGATTCCGTCGATGCGGCCGAGATGGCAGCCGAGGAAAGTGGCGTCGCGCTTTATCACTTCGAGCCGCTTCCCGAGGGTCGCGGTGATATCGGAACGGTTTCGGTTCGCTTCCTCGATACCGCGACCAATGAGATGGTCGAGCGGACCTGGGCCATTCCGTATTTGCCCAAAGCGCCGCTCTTTTCCGAAGCCAAACCGACCTTGCGTTTGGCATCGTTGGCGGGACTTTTTGCCGAGAAATTAAAAGCGAGCCCGGTCGGTGACCGGGTCGATCTCAAGCGGCTTCGTCAGGAGGTCCAATTGCTCAGACCAAACTTTCAAAATCAAGCTCGCTTCAACGAGTTTCAAACCATGCTTCAGCAAGCTGGAGAATAAACCTTTCCCATCCCATCATTCTTATGAAATTCGCCCGATTCCTTCCGCTCCTTTTTTGTTCCTTGCTTCACGCACAGGAGGCTCCTTCTGCATCCTTACCGGAATTACCTAAAGCCAAAGTGAGCGAGGTTGAGGAGCCCGAAGTGAAGACCGACAAGATTGATCACCGCATCGTGATCGAAGCTCCTGGCCCCAAGCCGAAGCCTCGCTTGTTTTATGTCTCGAAGGTGGCTTCGAAGGCTCATTTTTCGAATGATGATTTGATTGAAAATGCCACCATCAATTTTGAGATCATGCAGGGAGAGGCCGGGAAGGTTTCGCTCGAGGTGTTGGGAAATGCTCCAATTCTAGAAGTGAAGGGCGAGCAGTTAAAGAGCTGGTCGATTCGGCAGGAAGGGGAGGTTCGTTATCTTGATTTCATTCCAAAAGATCCCAAGGCGCGGAAGCTGTCGGTCGCGGCTCTCTTCAAGCGTGAGACGATTGCGTTTCCCAGTCTACATCAACTCTCAACTTTCGGGCCGGGAACTGCGGCTGGATTTTCCGCGACCTATCTCGTGAGTAGCGACCAAGGGCTGCGTCACCGGCTGGTTAAGGCGGAGGGTGTTCTAAATCTGGAGGGTGAAGATGGCATCAATCGATTGACGGCAGCCGGTCGCGCTTTGGTCTCAGCAGGGATCGCACTGTCGGCCGCCGAGCCGGCTCCTGTCGAGCTTCGCGATACCCGTCTTGTAGGTGAAGTTTTTTCAAAGGAAGGAACGGCATCGTTTCGTCTGATCGGGACGGCACATGTGACCAGCACCGAGCCTATTTCCCTGACGGTCCTGCGGGGTCGGGCTGCTCCGGTGGAGGCGGTTGCCACTCCCGAGTATCGGCTTAAGCTTTCACGGGAAGGCTATCAAATTGAATTTCAAAAGCCCGGGGTCTATCCCATCGATCTCGCTTTCGTCACCCCGGTTCAGACTGCGGGGGAGTGGAAGAAGATTGATTTCTTTGTGCCCGGCGGTTCGGTGGTTCCGATCGAGTTAAAAGGGATTACCCCGACCGCCGTCTTTGATGGTGGTTTACCGGTGGGGCCGGTCTTGGCGAAGGGTGCTCATCAGGCGTTTTTGCCCGCGAGTGGGACCTGCCGTTTTGCATGGCAACCGGAGCGGAAGACCAGCGACGGAAAGCTCTTCTTTACCAGTGAGGCCATGGGCGAGATTTCCGTGGGAGCGGGGCTTCTGCGTCAGATGACGTCCTTGACGATCAAGACGCTGCAGGGATCGCTGCCATCGCTCGATATCCAGCTTGCGGGAGCGGGAGAAGTTCTGGCGGTGGAAGGTGAGAATGTTCTCAGTTGGCAGGTCACGGAGAAGAGGGTGCTTGAAGTGCTTCTAAGCCGTCCGGTGAACAAGGAAGCTTCGTTTGTCATTCGTTCGCAATCTGCGGTGGATGCCCTGCCTGTCAAAATTGAACCCTTGCGCCTCACTCCGGTTGGAGCAGTGAGGCACTCGGGATACTTCCGGGTCTATAACCGCGGTGCGGTGCGGATTGAGGTGATGAACCTGAACGGGCTGACCCAACTTTCGCCCGATCAATATCCGGAATCGATGGCCTTGCCGGATTCGATTCGTCAGGTCTTCCACTATCGTTATCCAGCCGCGAATCGATCTTTCTCGGTTTCCGCCGAGCGGGTGAAACCGGAGATTAATGTCTCTCAGGCTCTTGCCTATGAGTTGACCGAACCTGATCGTGTTTTGCGGGCGGATCTTGAACTGGAGATTCGGGAAGCCGGGATTCGCGAGTGGGAATTTTTTGGACCAGCCGACTACTCGGTGGTGTCATTGACCGGAGCGGATGTCGCCGACTATGTCGTGAGTGATCCCGAGAATGGGCAGCGTCGTCTTAAGGTGATTTTTAGCAAGGAAGTGTCAGGCCGTCGACTGGTGAAGGTTCACTTTGAGAAGAATGAAGCGGCCAAGGCTGGTGTTTGGAATTTACCGGGTTTGAGTTATCCGGGGAGTACCGTGGTGAGTGGTGAGCTTGGCGTGAGTGCGGCTCCGGGGTATCGCGTGAGTCCGGGGAAGGTTGAAGGTCTGGCCGAGATGCCGCTGGCCCGTCTCATGAAGCGTGGTCCGACATTGCAACAAGCCTTCCGCATTCGTAGCGGCGAGTGGAGTGCTCAGATGACCGTGACGGCATTGAGCCAAAACGTGCAGGCGGATACCTATCACTTTTACTCGCTGCGCGAGGGGACGGCTTATGTCTCGGTTCTATTGAATTACTTTGTGACTGGTGCCCCGGTTGGTGAGTGGAAGCTGACCTTGCCGGAGGGAATCGAGCATCTCGATGTTGATGGACGGGATATCCGTGACTACCGCGCGGTCGAGGGGGTATTGGTGGTCCCGCTTCATCGTCCGGTGATGGGTGCTTATCAATTGCTGGTGACTTACGAGCAGGACGCGGAGACCTCATTGGCACTCGGCGGCCTTACTGCGGAAGAGGTGCAGGCTGAGCGTGGCTTTATCCAGGTGGTGAGCCCAGGTCAGGTGGAATTACCTGAGATCGAAGGGGGCGAACAACTGCAGCAACTCGACCCGCTTGAGTTGCCGGCTGAGTATCAGCTCATGTCATTCGCGCCGACCTTGAAAGCATGGCAGTATCAACGGCGACCTTTTTCCCTGAATGCCAAAGTGTCGTGGTTCCGTCGCGGAGAAACGGCGCATCAAGTGGTGGAGTATGCCGAGGTGAGCAGCCGGATTGCCCGCGATGGTGGTGTGGTGACCGTTTCGAACTTCGACGTCCGCACGCGTGATGGTCAGGAGTTGAAGCTGAATGTTCCCGAGGGGCTGAAAGTGCGCGATGTTTCTGTGAATGGCAAGCAGGTCACCATCCGCGAGGCGGGTGACCTCTTTCTCGTGCCGCTGCCTGACTCGGTCAGTCCAAGTCTCCCGGTGAGAGTGACGGTGCATTCAAGTCGGGCTGGTAATGGTTCCGGGGAAGACATCCGCCTTATGACTCCCGAACTCCATGACACCACCCAGCTGATGACACGCTGGAAAGTCACTCCTGATACCGGGTATCAATTGAATCCAGGGACGGTAAGCGGGATGAGTCTTTTGACCGCTTATTCACTTGAGAACGGCTTCACTTGGATCGAGAACAAGGCCCTTTTGAGTTTTGTGATTCTGGTCGCTGCGTGGATCTTTGGCGGTTTCTTGATGCGGATTCGGGCCGGGGTTTCAATTCTCGGAGCCGGGATGGTATTGTTTGCTGCCGCCGGAGCCTTTTACCTCGCAAGTCAGAGCTTGGGCCAAAGAGTGGATCTTCCGGAAGCGCTGGAATATAGCGCGCCGGTAAAATCTCCGGAAACGACTCTTGGTGTGACCGTTTCTCATGTTGAAGAGGGTGCCGTGCGTGCTTCTGATTTTGGGCTTCTCGTCCTGGTGGTTTCCATTGTCGCTGCCATCTCCACCTTCTTCTGGCCGGCCAGGCGAAAGCTGGTGTTGGTGCTGGCGGCCTTCGGCTTTTCATATGGTGCTCTTTCGCAAGCGGGCGGTGCCGGTTGGTTTTTCGGGGTTCTTGGAATCGTAATTCTGGCTCTATGGTGGCTTGGGATTCGCGGGCTCTTTGATGTTTGGAAGGAGCTCTTTCAGCGAGAGGAACGAGAGGAGTGGGATGAGTCGGATCATGACGACGATGATGAATTTGAAGCAAGTTCCGATGGCAAGGGAGGTGTGACCGCTCTGCTTTTAGTGGGCCTCTTGACCAGTTTTGGAATGTCTTCACTCGATGCCAAAGAGGGCTTGGCGACCGCGATTCAGCCGGGAGATTCCATCAGTGAAATTTGGGAGATCAAAGACCGCCGGTTGACTGCTGAGGTGTCCTTCCAACTGACCGGGAAAGCGGGTGAGAGATTCATGCTCGTGCAGGCGCCGGCGACCTTGACCAAGTTTGAGGGTGAGAATTTAAAGGTAGTGACGGAGAAGGGAAGCTACCTCGTGATCCCCACTGCGGATGGAACCTTTCAGGCGAAGTTTTCCTATCAAGCTCCGGCGAGTGAGGTGACCAAGGGGATACCCGTACTTGGCGGAATGGCTGCGGTGCGAAGTCTCACCGTGAACTACGAGGCTGCGGGTTGGTCGATTGAAAGCAGTTCGGCCGTGCGCCAGAAAGCCCTTGATGGTAAGGGAAGTTCGGCCCAACTCTGGCTTGCTCCGGAGGGGAATGCCAAGGTTGTTCTCAGTCCGAGGGCTCGCGATGTGGCGGCGGAAGCCACTCGTTTTTATGCCGAGGTTGATGATCTTTATATCCCGGGCCCCGGGGTGGTTGATGGTCGCCATCGGGTCAAAATCCGCCCGGCTCAAGGGCAGGTCAGGCAGTTGGTGCTCACCGTGCCGGAAGGTTTCACCGTCAGTGATGTTAGTAGTAAATTGGTGGGCCCCTGGCGCTTCGATCCCGTGAAGCGGATTCTGACCGTTGAGTTGGCTCCGTTTCAATCGAAGCCGTTTTACATCGATGTTGAGACGCAACGGGCTTTGGCTGAGTTGCCGGCAGAGGTTGTCGTTGCGCCCATGCGCGTGGAGGAGGCGGCGGGCGAAGTTGGGATGTTGGCTCTGGCCTTTGGTGGAGAAGCACAGCTTGATCGTGACGAGGCCAAAGGGATGTCTCCGGTGAACCTTGCTGATTTTAGCAATGGCATGATTCCCCGTGATCGCGAGAAGCGTCCGATCGCTTCCTTGCAGAAAGTCTATCGCTATTCGAAAGGGGACGCTTCACTCACTCTCAAAGTGGCTCCTGTTTCGCCCGAAGTGCGTGTTGATTCGCAGCAGCGGCTTTCCTTTGGCGAGGAACGCACCGTGTTGGCGGTGGACCTGACGGCATCAATCACAAGATCGGGCGTCTTCCGTTTGAGCTTCCCCTTGCCGCAGGGATTTGAAGTGGAGTCGCTGACCGGTCCGGCACTCAATCACTGGGTCGAGGTCGAGGAGAATGAGGTTCGCTCTGTCACGATGAACTTGAATGGTAAGACAATGGGGACGCAGAAGTTTTCGCTGGTTCTCGCAGGGGCCACCCCGAGCCTCCCGGCGAAGAGTTGGACAGTTCCCAACGTTTCCTTGCTGGAGGCCAATCGACAATCGGGGCAACTGGTGATCGTGCCAGGTCGCGGGATTCAATTGAGTGTTGAAAAACGCAAAGACCTCTCGGCTCTCGATCCCCGCTCGGTCGGTGGTTCGCAGGCCGGATCATTCGCTTTCCGTCTCCTTCAGAAATCGTGGGAACTCACCTTGGCTGTCGATCAACTCGCTCCCTCGGTGGCGGCCCAAGTGCTCCATGACCTGGAGCTCCGTGAAGGTCGGTCGAAATCAAGAGTCGATGTTCGTCTGCAAGTCGATCACGCATCGATCAAAGAACTTAAGGTGATGCTTCCCGCTCTCCTCGGGGTCGATGCCCTGACCGTCAGGGTATCGGGCGGAGAAGTACGAGATATTGTGAATATTGAGGGGGATCGCTGGCAGGTTCGTTTTAAGCGTCGGGTCATTGGAGAGGTTCCTTTCCGGATCGAATATGAACAGACCGAGCCGGCCTCGACCGTCCAGGCGGTCAGAGTGGTCGAAGCCCGTCAGCAGGAAACCTATCTCGCACTTCGCCCCGGTGCCCGACTGAGATTGGATCCGGTAAAAGCTGCCGACTGGGACTTGGTTGACTGGTCTGTGCTTCCGAAGTCGCTCTTCCAGCTCGATCGCAGTGGTGCTCCTGCGGCCTTCTTGCGCAGCACACAAATGGACGGAGGTGTTCCGGTCAGCCTGAGTCGTCATTCGGTTGTGGCTGGTGCAAAGATGCGGGTGGTGAGCGGGTCGTTGCTGACTGTTCTTTCCCAGGAAGGGGAAATCATGAATCAGGCGGAACTGAGACTTGAGACCCTCCAGAGAGGGTCTTTGGTTTTGACCCTGCCGCCCAAGAGCCGTCTCTTCGGTGCCTTTGTGAATGAAGAGCGCGCGCTGGTGGTGCAAGATGGCGACTCGTATCGCTTCCATGTCACCGGTGATGCCGCTGCGGACAATCGGAATATGGCCAAAGTTCGCTTTACCTACGCCACCTCTCTCGGTGAGTGGAATCCAAGGAATCTCCAGCTTAAGGCCTTCAAGATCGGAGAACCACTGGAGAATGTTTCGTGGACCATCTCTTTGCCCGAGGGGTATTTGTTGGCGGACTCGAAAGGGGACCTCGATCTCAATGAAACGACTGAATTCGGCGAACTGAGCCGGAAACAGTATCAAGCTTTGGTGAAGCAGCGGAATGCTGAACAGGAGCAGATTGCCTTGACGAGACTCAATCGTGCTTCCTCGTTCTTTAAAGCGGGCGACCAGATTCAGGGGAATCGAGCTCTGGCGCAGGTCTACGATCAGGAAAATCTTTCTGCGGCTAGCAACGAGGACGTTCGGGTAAAGATGGAAAGCGTCGCAAGGCAGAATGCCATCGTCGGATTAAACACCCGTCGCCAACGTCTCTACAACGACAATGGCTTGGACGTTGTCGATCTGTCCCAAGGCCGGAACGACCAAATCGAGGCCGCGATACGGGCCAACCCGGTCTTTACCGGAAGCCTCAATGTGGGCGCCGATGATTATCGCTCCATCATTAGTGGCAATAATGCCGATGTGAACCGGATGCTTGAGACGATTGCGAGTAAATGGGTTCGTAATCAGAGAGTCACCGAACCTACCGGCCAAATGATCGATCCGGTGATCCCGGCGCATGGCGACTCTGTGATTTTCACCCGGATGATCCAGGTTGATGGTGAGGAGGCCCTCGAGCTTGAGCTTGAGTTGGAACCGGAGCAGGCCTCTGCCTCGTGGGCTGGTCGCTTGATCATCCTCTCATTGATCATCCTCTGCGTGCTGGTTGGCTGGAATCAGTGGAGGACGAAGAAATCTTAATGAGGGCCGGGAGCTGAGCTAATGATCGGGCCGCAGATGAAATGGAAAATTTCCTGAGAAATTCATCTTAAAGGATTGACGCACCCTCTTTTCATTTTAGAGTCCCGCCACGCGAATTAGCACTCGTAGCTCAATTGGATAGAGCGCCTGACTACGAATCAGGAGGTTAGGGGTTCGACTCCCTTCGAGTGTGCCATTCGCGTTTTTTATGCGCTGCTTCGATGAACCAGGCGTAGGAAACGCGAATGGCTCGTTCTTTTCGAAGAACGGTGATGAGCTGATGATAAGCACGTTGGCGCCCCGCAATGCTTATTCTCTTCCAGTGGGGCACCTGTCGTCTGGACGATTAACCAAACTAACCCAAATTCTAACCTACAGTTATGAGTGATACCGCCGTTGCGGAGCCCGATAATGCAGAGCTTTCAGCCCTGATTGACGAGCACTTCCGCGAGTTTAAAGAAGGATCGATTGTCAATGGCACGATTCTTGACATCCGCCCCCAAGTCGTTGTTGTCGACATTGGATACAAATCAGAGGGAGCCATCCCTGTTGCCGAATTCGAAGATGAAGATATCGAAGTTGGTGACGAAGTTGAAGTTCTCCTTGAGCGCCTCGAAGATGATGAAGGACTGATTGTCCTCTCCAAAGAGAAAGCCGCCCACAAGCAGAACTGGGAAAAGATCATGCAAGTTTACGAGGCCGGTGGCCTTGTGAAAGGAAAAGTCAAAGGTGCTGTCAAAGGTGGCCTTATGGTGAACGTCGGTGTCGAGGCTTTCCTCCCCGGTTCACAAGTCGACATCATTCCTCCTCGCGACCTTCAGGAATACGTTGGAAACGTTTACGAATTCAAAATCGTAAAGGTGAACGACGACCGCAAGAACCTCGTTCTTAGCCGCCGCGAAGTTATCGAGGCCGAGCGCGCCGAGCTTCGCCAGAAGTTCCTCCAGACCGTCACCGTTGGTGATAAGGTCGTGGGACAGGTCAAGAACATCACCGACTTCGGTGCTTTCGTCGACCTTCAGGGCATGGACGGACTTCTTCATATCACCGATATGAGCTGGGGCCGCATCGCTCACCCATCCGAGATGCTTCGCATCAGCCAGGAAATCGAGGTTCAGATCCTCGACGTCGACCGCGACAAAGAGCGTGTCTCGCTTGGCCTCAAGCAGATGACCGACAACCCATGGGCCGACATCGAAGCTCGCTTCCCAATCGGAGCCGAGGTTGCCGGAAAGGTCACCAAGCTTCTTCCATACGGAGCTTTCGTCGAAATCGAAAAAGGCGTCGAAGGACTCGTGCACGTGTCAGAGCTTTCCTGGGTCAAGCGCATCACGCGCCCCAGCGACGTTCTCGAACTCGATCAGGAAATCCAGGCCGTTGTGCTCGGAATCAGCATCGAGGAGCAGAAAATCTCCCTCGGTGTCCGCCAGCTCGAAGAGAATCCATGGTCCGAGATCGAAGCCCGTTACCCGATTGGCAAAGAGATCAAGGGCGAGGTTCGCAACCTGACCGCTTACGGTGCCTTTGTTGGCCTCGAAGAGGGAATCGACGGCATGATTCACGTGTCCGACCTCAGCTGGACCCGCAAGATCAATCATCCTTCCGAGATGCTCAAGAAGAGCGACGAAGTGGAGGCCGTTGTTCTCAGCATCGACAAGGAGAACCAGCGTGTTTCCCTTGGTATCAAGCAGCTTGATAACGACCCATGGTCCGACATCGACGGCAAGTTCAAGGTGGGCGACAAGGTCACCGGAACGGTTGCCAAGATTGCTTCCTTCGGAGCATTCGTCAGCCTCGATGGAGACATCGACGGGCTCATCCACATCTCGCAGCTTAGCGAGGAGCACGTGGAGCGCGTCAAGGATGTCCTCAAGGTCAGCGACGAAGTCGAAGCCCGCGTCATCAAGGTCGACAAGATCGAGCGCCGCATTGGTCTTTCCATCAAGGCTGTTGCTTACTCGGACGATCAGCTCCAGAAAGAGAGCGCGTCCTTCGAGACCCTCCGTCCATCCAGCGACCTCGTTGGTCTGGAGCAAGCGTTCAACCTTGCCACCAGCAACAACGACTCCGAGGAGTGGAGCCCATCCGAGGAGTAATCCTCACGGGATAAAAACCTTCAAAGCCGCTTCGGGAAACCGGAGCGGCTTTTTTATTTATGCTGGCTCTCGCGGTTGATTATTCTAGGGAAGTCCAAAGAACATCACGACTTTATTAAAGCTGGCCTTTGTCCTGATCACCGTCTTTTCTTCGTATTCCTGCGCGACTTCTTCAAAGGGGGAACTCGGCGATCAAACCCTTGCCGCATCAAGGCAAAAAAATGAATGGGCGGCATCTCAACGAAGGACCCTGAGCCAGGGAAAGGTCTCAGCCCGGAGACATCATCAAGAGATAGGATTCAGCATTCTCCGATACGATTTTGCGATGTTTCGGTCGGGATACTGGCCGCACTATGCCATTTTCGAGCACTTTGGCATTGAGGAAGGCGCAGATCCGTTTGGGACCCTGGAATTCTACAAGGGCTGGAATTCGGAAATGGATCGGCTGTCCAGCGACAATTATAACTGTCTCTTATACACATCTCCGAGCCCACGAGACCGAGGCTGATCTCG
>CAJXVQ010000161.1 GCA_913060685.1 uncultured Verrucomicrobiales bacterium | reverse complement strand
AGGAACCCTCGGTTCCATAAGCCCCCCAGCTCAACAATGCGAAACTTGGGTTAATGCTCAGGGCGGTCTCCTCGCCGACCATGCCGAAGAGCACGCGACCGTCCTTCATCTCCAGGCTGGTCTGCTGGAAGCCCTCGACGATGTAGGCATCGGGCTCAAGGGTGGACTGAATCACGTAATTCATATCGCGTCGTTTTGCGATCCCCGCTAAATCCGGTCCGATTGCCACACCGCGATTCCCCACCTTATGGCAGGCAAAGCAAGCACCGCGGCCGAAAAAGATCTCCTTGCCGCGTTTGGGATTTGCCATTGAAAGCGCTGCCTTGGCAGCCGCGATGGTGGTCTTCGAGGTTCCTGTCTTGGAGAGGAAAATCTGGTACATCGATTCGCCGCCGGAACCGCCAAGTTTGTTCCCGCCAAGCACCACCTCTCCGGCGTCAACTTCGCACCGGTAGATGTGGAACGATTCGCCATTGCTCATGCGCACCACCATGTTGGTCTTCTCCATGCCCTCGACCAACGCCTTCGGCGGAGTGGTCCGACCGTCATATGCGAGATAGAGCGTCGCCGGCAGGTTGATCTCGAAGCGCAGGAACTCCGGGCCGCTGTTGAACTTGTCGTCATTGTGCGTCCGGATATGGGTGGCGCCGGCGAGAAGCCCGGGGATCTCGGTAAAGGTATAATTGCGGTCGGCATAGACCGGGACACCGCGCTGCAGGCCGGCGAGCTCCGCACGGTAAGAGTTGGCCGAGCCCTCGCCGCGGATGTCGCGAACGAACAAGCGATCCTTCCACTCTGATTCGGTGATCTTGTGAACAACAAGCGTTTCAATTTTTGATACCCTTCGCTCCGCATCAAAGGCCGCGGCCTTGATGGTCGTGTCCTCCGAGAGGGTAATCTTCCTGGCGGCCTTGGGGGATTTGTGTGTCGGATCGGAACCGTCCGATGTGAAGCGGATCTGGAACGGGGCCTTCGCCTCAAAGAGCACCGTTGTCGACTCCCGAAAATTGCGTTGCGTCACAGAAATTGTCAGCCCTGTCAGCTCGTTCCCAGAGCTCGCTTCAGAATCTTCCAGAAACTCCTTCGCGCGTCGCTGCAGGTCGCGGTCGCCCTCTTCCATCAGGCCGAGCGCTGCCATGCGGCGGATGCCGGAGCGCTCGTCGTCGAGAAGTTTTCGGCGTTGCTCCTCCGGAAGTTGGCGGCGCATCACCTGCCAGTTGGTATAGAACGCGACCCGCTCGGTCTCGTCAGCGATCGCCTCGATGATCGCCAGGCTGTGCCCGCCCCAACCGATGCGGTCGAGCGACTGCATCGCCGCGCTGCGGATGCGCGGTTCGGAGTCGTCGAGTAGTTTGATCAGGAGCGGCAGTTCCCTCGCGATCATTGTCTCGCCGAGGATGCGGATGGCCTGGATGCGCACGTTGAGCTTGTAGTTCCCAACCAGCGGATCAAGAGCCTGCTCCTCATCGGTCTTTTCCGATCCATCAAGGTTGTGTTCGTGGCCGTGCGCGGCATCCAGTGTTTCTTTCAAGGTGAGCCAATCGCTGCGGGCGAAAGCCGCCACTTGTCCGAAATCTTCATCGCTCGCCTTTTCGATGTGACCCAGCGCCCAGCTGCTCCAAGTCGCCTGGGTTTCGGTGAGCCCGCCGTCGAGAATCGTCACCGCAAGTTTTTCCCACACCGCATCGCCACGGCGGACCAACTCGTCTTGCGCGTTCACGCGCCAGACGTGGATCTGGTGGCCGATGTCCTCCATAAGCTCCTCGAAGGTCCAGGTTTTGATACCCTTCTTACGCTTCGCGGTATCCCACTTCTCGCGTGGAATCAGCGGGTCCTGGTGGCGCATGCGGAACACCCGACCCTGATACTTGGCGCTCTCCTCGGGCGTCCATTTGTCCTTTGGAACATACTCGGTTCCGTAGACCGAACCCCAACCCGCAATGTAGAGCGCGCCGTCGGGACCGACTTCGATATCGGTCGGTCGGAACAGCGAGCGGCCTTTGCCGCCCTTGTAGCCGAGGTCGCCGGCCTGGGTCACGCCGCCGTCGACGATCTTGCGCTTGGTCTCGGCCGGGACTTGCAGCGCGCCGTCCCATTTCGGATTGTAGAGAAAAATGCAGTTGTTCGTCCAGTCGGCGATCAGGTGCTGGTTGCGATGTTTTTCAGGAAAGTGTTCCGAGGTGTAGAACACGACGCCGGTGCCGGAACCGCTAACGCCTGGGAACAGGTCGGACGAGGGCGCGACCGCGATGTGCCTGCCCATCCAATCGAACTTCCAAGGGTGGCGCATTGAGTAATGGCCGTGGCGGATTGGCATGAAGATGCGGTCGGCCGGCGGCCCCGGGTCGTTGTCTGTGGCGAGCCAGTTGAAGCCGCTGTCCATGCACATGTCCCATGGGTTGCGCATGCCGCGGGCGTAAAGTTCCAAATCGTGACCACCGGGGCGGCAGCGAAAAATCCCACCCTCCTTCTCGCTCTTGTTAATCGGGTGATAGCTCTTCTTGTAGGTGTCCTTGGTGTAAATTTCAGTGAGCGGGTAATTGGTCGTGTCGTCCGACTTGATCCCTTGAAGATCGCGGATCGGTTTCGGGGCGTTGGGCTTCACCCAGGTGTTGCCCATCGTGAAATAAAGCCAACCGTCGGGCCCCCAATTGAGGCCGTGCACGCTGTGGCGCAAGTTATTCAGGCCGGTATAGATGATCCGGTAATGGTCAGCGACATCGTCGCCATCAGTGTCGCGCAGCACGGTGAGTTCGGGCGCGTTGGCGACCCATAGTTCGTCGCCCTTCCAGGCCATCGACTGCACAGAGTTCAGCCCCTCGGCGAAGGTCTTGACCGTCTCGGCCACACCGTCGCCGTCCGCGTCGATGAGGATCTTGATGTAGTCGGTCGGAGAATCCTCTTTCGGCGAACGATACTGTGGTCCCGCGCCAACATAGAGCCGGCCGCGCTTGTCAAAGCACAGCGAAGAGGGATTGATGATGTGCGGTTCCTTGACGAAGAAGTTGATCTCAAAGCCGTCCTCCACCTTGGGGAGCGCGTCCTTGTCGACCTCGGCAAAAGCGGTTGTGCAGGAGAGAGCGAAAAGAAAAAGTTGGATCAGTTTCATAAGGGGTAAAAAAGGGCTCGCACCGAGGCCCTGAGATTCAAAGTTTAGTCCTCAAGGTAGTAGACGTCCGAATCATCGATGTCCGGGATACCGACAACAAGCACTTTCATCCTGCCAACCGCGCCGTGCACCACTCCAGGCGGGATGTGCACCATGGTGCCGGGGCGGACGTCCTGTTCCTCGCCGTCGAGCACCACTTTCCCCTCGCCCTCGAGGACGTAGTAGAGTTCCGTGCAGATCTTGTGATAGTGCAGTTTCGCACCATCGATATCAACCGCGTGTGCCCAGGCGGCGACGTCCTTGTCGCCCTCGCTGATCAGACGGTAGCGATGCCCGCAGGCGCTGCGTTCTTTGACCGCTTCGTCTTCGTGACGGATGATGAGATTGGCTGGTTTTTTATGCATGTGGTTTGAATCTTACCTGGTAATTTTTCTGACCTCGGAGCTCAGAGCGGGCGCAACTTGGATGACTTACGGTGCCGAACACTCTTGATTGATGTTCACGAAAGAAGAAGATTCGAATCAGAGGTGCTTGTCCGCAAAGTCCAAATACTGCTTCCAGTCGAACAGGGTCACATCGTGTTTTCCTGATCGGATGTGATAACCGATCTGTCCCGCGACCGGCTTGTCGACCGCGGGCATTTCATCTCCGGGCACACCCTTCTTGCCGAACCATTCGTAGACCGGAGAGGCGTGCTTGGCAGACAGAAATTCTCCTTTGGGATCCGCCCAGCGGTCTTCTAAGGCACTCGCCACGTAGAGTGGCCGCGGCGCGACCAGTGCCATCAACATGTGCTGGTCGACGGGGAGTTCGGATTCCCGCCTGGCGTAAGAAGCATGGTTGCGACAAAACCAGTAACCGACAGGTTTCAACATATGATGGATGCGCTCGCCGTAGCATCGCCGAAACAAGGCGGCTCCTCCGCAACCGGAGTCGTTGCTGACCACCATGGCAAATCCTTGATCGCGGGCGCCAGCCCACAGCGCCGTCTTCCCCAGACGCGAATGACCGATGACCGCCATGCGCTTGGCGTCGATTACGCGATCGGGAGATGACTGCGACTCCAGCCAGTCGCGGATGGTCGAGAGGCCCCACGCCCAGGCTCCGATCGTTCCCCACTCGTCAGCGGCCGGTTGGGTCTGACCCTGCTTGTAAAAGAGCGGATGAACTCCGTCGCTAAAATCATGCCGGTAGGTGTCGGGATCGATGTCGCCGCAATAAGCCGTGACCAGTGCGTATCCTCTCTTGATGAGGGCCTCCGCCTGCCAACGATCTCGATAAACTCCGCGCGTCTTTTCGGTGGCCCGATTCCCGACAATGCCGATCTCGCTTTTGCCCTGCATCCACCCCTTGGAAATTCGGATTTTCGGGTCGGGATGGATGGTCTGGTTGCCGTAAAAGTTCAGTCCGATAAACGCGGGGACGCCCTTGCCCGTGGCCTCACTTTTTTTCTTCTTCGGCGCATAGATGAGAACCTCGATTTGAAGGGATCGCTTCGGGTCGAGTCCTTTGGCCTCCGGCGATGGCGAAATCGTGAGCAAGACCTGGCGCCGGGTCGCGATGCCTCCCAGGGCGTTGTCGGATGATTCAATGACCTCCGTACGAGTGATTACGGGCGCGTTTGGTGTCCTGCCGTAAACCGATTGCTCGAACAGGGTCATGATCTCCGCTCGCCGCTGATCTTTCCAGAACGCGGCACGTTCGGAGTTTGTTTTGGTTTCACTCTCCTTAGGCAACAGGGGCGGCAAAGAGTAGATCGGAACCTTCTTTTCGTCGTAATTGGTATCGGCGGGCTCCTGTGCCGGAAGCACACCTGTCGCCAGGAACACCCAAACAGCAGTGAATGCAATGTGCATTGACTTAACACGACACTTAAAAATCTTAGTCATTAGGTTGAAGAGCGTATCGATCATTCCTGCGCAAACAAAGGAGGAAGGATTTTGAATTGTCACGAAATTGCACTCCAGAGGCCCGCTCTCCATCCTTCCGCCTTGAAGCGAGCCCTATTTCGGGGATATCGTTGTTTCATCAAATCCCCAAACGACTTCCGCGCGCTCGTGCTGCTGATACCAGTCATGCTAATCTTGGGAGGAATTGTTCCGGCTTCTGCGGATGATGACGGGGCCTTCCTAAAAACATTCTTCGAGTCCAATTGCGTCAAGTGCCATGGTGCCAAGAAAGCCAAAGGCGGGATCCGTCTCGACCAGATGGGGGGCAGAATCGCGCTCGGGCATGACTTCGAAACCTGGAATGCCATTCATGAGCAGTTGAGCAGTGGTGAGATGCCGCCCGAAGATGCGAAGGTTCAGCCCGACGCTGACGAGCGCATTAAGGCGGTGGTTTGGATCGGCAAAGAACTTGGGAAGGCGCAGTCGTCTGAGCGAGTGCAACATCTCTTGAGCCAGTTCGCCTTCGGCAACCATATCGATCACGAGAAACTTTTCAGCGGCGAGATCAAGGAGCAGTCGTTCTCACCGCCACGTTTGTGGCGTATCAATCCAAATATCTACGACCGCACCAAGCATCGCATTCTGAAACACCATTGGGAGGAACTGCAACGGGTAAGGCAGCCATTCGCACTGGAAAAAAGACCCGGGATCAATGACTATGCGGCAGACTTGTTCGCAGATTCGGCGACGCTCGAAACGCTTCTTCGTAATGCCCGCACCATCGTCGAACACCAGCTGAGCCGCGATGTCGCGGACGCATTGCGAGCAGTTTTGGAATCGGAGGAACCAAGCAAAAAACAAATCGATGCTGCGGTGCGGCACCAGTTTGAGACTCTGATAATGCGGCCGCCCACCGATGTCGAACTGGAGCGCTATCGAACCTACATGCAGCGCACGATTGTCGAAGCCAAGGATGTGCGAGAGGGCATGGCGGTTTGCCTGAAAGCGATCGCGCTGATACCGGAGGCGATTTATCGCATGGAAATGGGCCTCGGCCCGGAAGATCAATACGGTCGGCGGCGGCTGTCAAAAAGCGAGCTGGCCTTCGCGATCAGTTTTGCCCTCACCGATGATCCACCAGATGCGGTGCTGTGGGACACGAAACTCGACACCGAAAAAAATGTCCGTGCGCAAGTCGAACGAATCCTCGGCGATGATGGAATCGCCAAGCCGAAGATCTTGCGGTTTTTCCAGGAGTTTTTTGGATACCATCGCGCCCCGGATGTCTTCAAGGACGCCAAGCGCTACCAAAACTACGATTGGGGACTCGTGCCTTACCAGCTTGTCCACGAGGCGGATCTGTTGGTGTTGCACATTCTCGAACGCGATCAGGATGTGCTACGCGAGTTGCTGACGACGAAGAAATACTTCGTCGGGCACTTTGGTTCCGAGGGCGCTCCGAAGGAACTCGAGCAAAGGCTGTCAGCCCTGCGCCTGCTGCACGACTATTGGAAGGATAAGCCATGGAAGGAATTGAAGTACGAGCTTAAGCCCGAAGTCCGCGCGGACATCGAAGCCTTGCATCCCTACTTCCGCACCCAACCGGCGAAACACCGCATGAGTGGCGGGCTGATCAAAGACTACATGCAATACCTGCCGGTCTGTTATGAGAACGGGATACGCCCCATGTTGGCGCAGTTCACTCTTATGGAGGGCGAGCGCGAGCGAAACCTGACCTCGGCCCATGACCAGCGCTTCTTCCTGAGCGCTTACAATCTGAAGTTCGATCAGTTCGATTGCCCGACGGAACAACCATTCGAACTCAATCCAGAGCAGCGCGCGGGGCTGTTGACCCACCCAGCCTGGCTGATCGCACATTCGAAAAATACCGACACGAACCCGATCACGCGCGGCAAGTGGATTCGCGAACGTCTCCTGGCCGGCCATGTTCCGGATGTGCCCATCACGGTGAATGCCGTTGTTCCGGAAGATCCGAAGAAGACTTTGCGGGAACGCTTTCATCCTACCCGGCAGGAAGAGTGTTGGCGGTGCCATAAAAAGATGAACCCACTTGGCATGACCTTCGAATCCTATGATGACTTCGGGCGTTTTCGCATCGTTGACGAGGTGAGCGGGAAACCGATCGACGCCAGTGGTCACCTTGATTCGACGGGCGACGACGGCCTTGATGGCGAAGTGAGGAGTGCCGTCGAGTTGGTTCAGCGTCTGGCTCAGTCGGAGCGCGTGCGGCAATCATTCGTGCGTCACGCTTTCCGCTACTGGATGGGACGCAACGAGATGCCAAGCGATTCCGCGACTCTCATCGCTGCTGATCAGGCCTATCTGAAAAGCGGTGGAAGTTTCCAGGCACTGCTGGTATCACTGATAAGCTCGGACTCCTTCATCTACCGGAAACACTCAAAACCATGACCCCGACACGCCGAACATTTTTGAAAAATTTCTCCCTCGGTAGTGGCGGGCTATTTTTGTCGCCCTTGGTAAGCCAGCTTGCCGCGGAAGCATCGGGGTCACCTGAGGCCTTTCCCCAGCGCTTCGTATTCCTGGTGAAATCCAGCGGCCTGACGCCTGCCGCGATCACACCAAAATCCTTGCTCGACAAGAAGCCTGCTGGGGCGACTCCACTCGTGGCGTCGTTAAAGGAACACGCCCTGCCGGATTCTTTGAAAGCCCTCGAGCCGTTCAGGGATCAACTCGGCATCGTGCAAGGGTTCTCCGGTAAAATGTGCCTGGGTGGACATACTTCGTACTTTGGGGCGATGGGAGTGCATTCTTCGCCCAGTGAGACTTCGAGCGGAAATCCCCTTCGGGCCACGATTGACACCCGCCTCTCGTCAAGACAGCCCAGCCCGTTTGGTCACGTCGGACTTGCCCTGCGTGGACGGGCGGTGGGTGGTTCCGGAGACCCGATCCCGCAGGGGACGATCTACCCGGGCCTGTCGGCGCTTGCTGCCGGGAGGGAACTGCCCTTTCAGGCGAGTCCGGATCAAGCCTATGACCAGCTATTTGGATCCGCGCTGGGTTCCGCGCAGGGGCGTAAACGATACGACCTGGAGTCGGGCATGCTCGATTTTCTCTCTGACGATATCAGGCGCCTTCAAAAAGAAGTGACAGCCCCGGAGCAGGACAAACTCAATCACTATTTGCTCGCCTTCGAAGAACTCCAGGAAAGGCGAAAGAAGCTCGCGACGATGCAGGACGTTATCAAAAATGGCGCGCCGGAATTGACGGAGACCTTCGCCTCGGAACTCGGAACCGATCGATTGGAATCGCACTTCACGCTCGCGGCGTCATGTCTGATCACCGGATTGAGCAACGGAGTGACCATCCGCATGGACAACCTCGAACACGTCTACCGCGGACTCGGATTGACGGAGCAAAACGTGCACGCAATTGGCCATGGAACAGGGGCGAATGGTAAGAGTTCCGAGGAATGCCGTGATGTGATCCGCAGCTACCATGTCAAGCTGATGGCGGCTCTTGCCGGGAAATTGCGCAGTGTTCCCGAGGGCGACGGGACGATGCTCGACAACACCATGATCGTCTATCTGAGCGATGCTGGCGAAGCTCACCACGGGGCTTTGCACGAGTGGCCGTTCCTCGTGCTCGGAGGCTGTGGCGGACGCTTGAAGATTCCCGGGAACTACATTCGAATGCCTGACTACGGGAACACGGGACATGGAACCATCGGAAACCTCTACACTTCCATCCTCAATGCCTACGGCGATCCGGTCAAACACTTCGGAGATCCCGATTTTGAACTTGAACGTGAGGGACTGCCCCAGCGTGGACCAATATCCTCGCTTATTGTGTAGAGTGTTTCTCGAAGTTTGGGAGATTTTAACCTCTGTCGGTTCCTTGATCTATCCTCGCCCGGTGATGTCCGAATAGAGATCGCTCAAACGCGTCGTGATCGGTCCGGGCCGGCTTCCGCCAAAGAGGGTTTTATCGATTCGGATCACCGCTGTGATTTCGCCCATGGTGCCGGTGCAAAAGACTTCATCCGCCTCGTGGATTTCAGCCTCGGAGATGTCTCGTATAACACTGGGGATGGCGTGCTCGCGACAGAGCGAGAGGATGGTCATCCGCGTGATTCCTTCCGGGCAAGCCCGTGTCGTCGAGGTCTCGACCACTCCGTCTTTCACGAGGAAGACATGCGTCGCATTTGTCTCGGCGAGGTTGCCTTCGGTATCGAGCAAAAGGGCGTCGTCAGCACCAGCAGCGCTAGCTTCAAGCTTGGCGAGGATCGAGGTGAGTTGATTGCAGCTGTGGATGTGTTGGTTGAGAACATTCGCGAAGGGGCGCCGGATTGTCGCAGTGTGTAAAACGAGGCCGGACCTGTCGTAGACGGGCGCCTTGTGCTCAGCGAGAATGAAGAACGAGCAGCCTGCGGTATTGATGCGGGGGTCGAGCCCGGAGGTGTATTTTATTCCGCGGGATACGGTGAGACGCACGTGGACCGAGTCCGACATGTCGTTCTCCGCTAGTGTTCGTCGTACTTGATTGGCCAGTTCATCGTCGCTCGGATAGCCCTGATAGTGCAGGAGTTCAGCACTCTTGCGTAAGCGGTCAAGATGCTCCTGAAGCTTAAAGATTTGCCCATTGTAAAGGCGGAGGCCCTCCCAGACCGCGTCGCCATTCTGTACCGAGGAATCGAAAGGGCTGACCCCGGCTTCGTCCCGGTGCACGAGCTTGCCGTTGATGTTGACGAGGAGGTCGGCGTTTGCCGGGTTATAGTCTTGCAGCATCGGTCACTCCTTCCAGTTCAAACTCTCCTGCACTGGCGAAAGAATCTCGTGGCCCGTTTCGGTGACGAGAACCATGTCCTCGACCCTGACACCACCGAGGACCGAAGAATACAACCCGGGTTCCACGGTGAATACCTCGTGTTCGAGAATATCGCCACCAGCATGGTCGAGTAGAATGGGCTCATGGACCTCCAAACCAATCCCGTGCCCGGTGCCGTGCGGCATGTTGGGAATGGCCGGATCGTGTTGCACGTCGCCACGCACGATCATGAAGCCCTGTTTCTCAAGCACCGCAATCGTCGCAAGGTGGACAGTCTCGCCGGTGGTTCCTGCCTTGATCGCGGAGCATCCCGCATCCCTCGCTTCGCAGACTGCGGCGTGCATCTTCTTGAGCTCGTCGGATGGTTCGCCACAAACCACGGTGCGGGTCATGTCGCCGTTGTAGCGCGTCGCGTTGTCCATTGGAAAAATATCAACAACGACAGGGAGATTCGCCTTCAGAGGCCCTGTTCCGTAGTGGTGACAGTCGGCGACGTGGGGAGCGGTCGCCACGATGGAACCGTGCGAGTTGGAAAAATTCCGCTCAAGTAAAAAGGCCGTGATCATCGATCGAACCCGCTCGGAGGTGAGGATCTCGCCATCGTGATGGAGAATGCCATTCTGGTCCGGGGTGGCGTTAGCGATGGTCCGACAGGCGAAGGTCATGGCTTCTCCTGTGACCTTTTGCGCGTGACGCAGATGTTCAATCTCCCCGGGGCGTTTGATGCGGCGTTCCTTAACGCCAAAGTTTTCCGAGTATTCGATTGCGATGCCGGCTTGCAGAATGAAATGGGCGTAAAGGTAGGGCAACGTTCGATCGACCGTAATCGACGTTTCGCCCGACCGCCGAAGGCATTCTGCCGTGGCTTGGGCAAGGGCGGTGTCCCGGTCACCGGAGAGTCCGCCTTCCGGCTCAAAGTCTGCCGCACAACAAACTCGATCCGCCGAGGCGGCCTGACGCGCCCGATCCATCTCGATATCCCGGATAATGAGGAGAGAGGTTTCGTCCGCAAAATCGATGATCACCGCAGAATCCGACACGATGAAGCGAATTCGGTGAAACAGCGAGGCGTTGTTCGCGGCGATGCCCGCGAGGACGGTGGTGCGTTTGGAACTCATGTGTTGAGAGGAAAGCAGATGATGGCCTCGATTTCAGCAGAGAAATTTTCTCAATGCCGATTGGCTTGAATCGCTGGCTTCCAGCCGAAAGCAGGCAATGTCATGATTGGGCCTTCCATGGCCGACTCGTTCGACCTCCGGGTTCTTTTCTGAGAAATAGTGAGTTCACCTTCCGTAGCGCTTCCGTTCACCTTCATCCATGTCACGTCTCGCCTTCTTCCTCCTCCTCGCTTTGCTGTCGCTACCGGGCTTCGCCGATCAGTTCTCCGCACCGGAGTTCCACAAGCCCTTCACGAATCCAACGGACGACCCGGCACTCCCTCGTGTGCTCATCATTGGCGATTCCATCTCGATCGCCTACACCACGACGGTCCGGCGCGCTCTGAAGGCTAAGGCCAATGTCCATCGGGTGACGGGCAATTGCGCCTATAGCGCCAGCGGGGTCGAGAACGTCCAAGAATGGATCGGTGACGGAAACTGGGACGTCATTCACTTCAACTTCGGCTTGTGGGATTGGTATGGATGGAAACAGGATCCACGTGCCACTCCTGAGTTCTATGCCGGCAACCTCGAGAAGATCGTCAAAGTTTTCCGCACCACCGATGCGAAGCTTATCTTCGCGACCACAAGTCCACCTTGTGACGACGCTGAGAAGAAGATCAAGGTCTTCATCTCGGAGAAGGAAGCCAAGACCTTCCGCGATGCCGCGCTCGCGGTGATGAAGGACAATGGGGTCCTCATCAATGATCTCTATTCCGCAATCTCACCCGACCGGAGGAAATACTCTCTCGGTAAGCAGGATGTCCACTGGAACGCCGCGGGCAATCAACTGCTTGGCAGGCGGGTCGCAAAGCAGATCGCTCACGTCATCGAGCATCCCGGCGACCTCTATCCGCCTGCCGAAAAACGAAAAGTTTCTCCCGGGAAAACGACCTATCACATCGACCCGATCAAGGGAAGCGATGCCCACTCCGGCCTGAAACCGGAACTCGCCTGGCGGACCTTTGCGCGGGTCAACCAACTCTTCCTCGCCCCAGGCGACCGAATTGAAGTGATCGCCCCGGGCGAATTTGACCAAACGCTCGCTCTCACCGGAGCCGGAACCGCGGTAGCCCCAATCGAGGTTCGTTTCGCCCCCGGTCGCTACGACTTTCATCCTGATCACGCCTTCCGAAGCACCTACAAAATTTCCTGTCTCTTATACACATCTGACGCTGCCGACGATCT
>CAJXVQ010000160.1 GCA_913060685.1 uncultured Verrucomicrobiales bacterium | reverse complement strand
GCTCGGAGATGTGTATAAGAGACAGAGCCAGTTCCGGATTCGACTGATACGCGGCCATCCCGATGATCGCGGGAAGCGCGGCAAAGCCCAGATAGAGAAGTCCGGAACCAACGAAAGCCTGCCGAATGGCCCTAACCGATTCCCCCGAATAAATACGTTGCCGAAACGACGGAGTTCCCAAGACGCCAACCGCAATGGCCACAATCAGGGAGATCGACGGTAGCTCTATCCCCGGCCCTGTTCCAGCGGTCAACTGCGCATTGATCCCCTCCAGTCCGTCCCAGCCACCCACCATGCGAAAGGCATAGAGAGCGGTACCCAGAAACCCGCCAAACAAGACCACTGCCTGAATCGTGTCGGTCCATACGACAGCGCGATAACCACCGATGACCGCATAAATCCCGAACCCCAAGGCAATCCAGGTCTTGGCCCACACGGGATTCATCCCGGTCACGAATTCCAAATATTTTCCGCCGCCGAGGATGTGGGCCCCAAGCCATCCCACACTGGAGAGAAAGGTGAAGATCCCCACCAAATTTGCGACGGACCGATTGGCCCCCACATAGGAAGACAACTCTTCGGCCATCGTCATGAACCGATGACGCCGTACCGGAGCGAATAACCACGCCATCATCAAAATGCCCAGCGCGCCGCCCAATCCGTAAAGCGCCCCCATCCATCCATTTTGATAAGCTTTGCCCACCGCGCCCATCGATGATCCCGTTCCCACCATCGTCGCCAAGGTCGTGCCCAAGGTCAGGAAGAGAGGCAGTGAACGCCCACCAAGCAAGAAATCACCCCCGCTCTGCTTCTTCCGGGTCACCCACCACCCAAAACCCGCCATTCCCACGAGATAGAGGAAAAAACAAACTAGGAACAGACCCGGACTCATCACGTCATCCTTTCATTTTCCCGGTGAACAAATCAATCTTCTTATCCGACGTAAAGCCCAGGCAGGGTGATCCAGTTGGCAACCTCATAGCAGGAATTTGCCTTTGGGGTTGAGCGCTTGGGGACGGCGTTGGGAGGATCCAAGAGGGGGGGGAAGGTGTGTATTGATTTAAGGCTCTGGAATAAATCATCCATCTTTGAGATCGCGGGCTTCTTGATTTTTTAACCGGACCTTCTCCTTCTCAGCCACCTTGCGATGAGTCTGTTTCCGCCCGTCTGAGCAATTTTCGGTCTGCTCGCTTCCGTTGGTGAGGAGAAGTTTGCGATATTCCATTGAAATCCCTCCTTGTGCCCAGGCTCGCGAGGTTCCCGTATGTCCTTCGTGCCCCCGGAGCGCACGAACCAGGCCACTCTGGGCCTTCGTCGCCCCGCGGCCACCACCCACCGCTTCTCCATAAGAGCTCCATCGATAATCGGCAGGGTCCTTACAAATCCCGGCTCGCACCGGATTGAGATCGATGTAAGCTGCCATTGTCCTCGAAGTCAGCCCACTCTGCACGATGACACTGTGAAAGCGATTCTCCCAAAGGGTTCCCCGCATTCCGTGTCTCTTGTTAAACCAGAGGGTATAGCGCTGCAAAAGCCCCCGCATAAACTCGCTCAGACTGTGCATCCGCCTGGTGAATCGCTCAAAAATGGCCGCGATTTGCGCCCGCCCGTAGGCCAATTCCTTCTTCTGATCAGCCCGACTGAGCCGCGAAAAATGTTCGCACTTTCCCCCCGCAATCCCGCGCGCTTCCAGGATTTCCGCCTGCACCCCGGCCACATACACCCGCGAATAAAGCCCACCCAGTCGAAAGATCAGCTCCTCCTCCGAGATCCCAAATTCCCCATCTGAAGGTGGGGGAGGGACCTCAAGAAGGAGGTGGAAATGATTCGGCATCACACAATAGGAAAGAACCCGACAACCACTGAACCGTTCAAACATCCGCATCAGTACCCTGAATTGCTCCTTTTCATCCCCCTGAAACAAAAACTGCCGATGAAAGAAAATTTCCATCGGAGCGGAATGATTAATCGCAGCTTGGACATAGAGCGGATCTTGAGGCGTCAAAACAACGAAGTCAAAATGGTTTCTGCAATTACTGCGGGAATTTGAATGGGAAGCTGAATGGGAAGCTGAATGGGAAGCTGAATGGGAAGCTGAATGGGACGAGGCCGCCGGTGTTTTGCCCGACTTTTAGGGAGTAGAGGCGGCGGCCTAGAGTGAGAGGTCGAGGCGCCAGAAGAGGGTGGGGGCGTCGTCCATGGCAGGAGTGAGGTAGTAGGTCTGAGTCTGGTAGATGCCGTCGTTCAAGGGGACTCCGAAGGCGTGGGCGCTGGCTCCGGTGCCGAAGTCGGTGAGGTTGGTGCCGGCTTCGATGTCGACGGTGACGCCTTTGTGATCAATGGGAGTTCGGACGTGAGCGATGCGGTAGGTTTTGGCGGGGTCGAGTCCGGCGCCTGGGGTGCTGGCGTTGAGTGAAGCCCCGGTGGCAGTGGTGGTGGCGGGGAACCAGTAGGTGTCCGGCCAGTCAATGACTGTGGGGTTGGATCCGAAGAGGAACTCCATGAGGTTGGGGTTTCCGTCACTGTCCGGATCGTCATTTGGACCTTGTAGGCCTGCGGGGACGCCGGCATTGGTCAGGTAGGTTTGGAAGGGATCGCCACCACTGGATAGGCTGACGGCGTCTGAGGTGAAGGTTCCTTCGGGGGTTGTGATGAGGACGCGGTAGTCGCCGTTGTGGGTGGCTGAATCGTAGTCGGCGATGAGGTAGTTGGCGGCGGTGGCTCCGGGGATGTCGATGCCATCTTTTTGCCATTGGTAGGTGGCGGGGCCACCGCCGATCCAGCCGGAGGAGAGGGTGGTGAATTCTCCGGGGTTGAGGGTTGGAGGAAGCTCCGGTTGGCAGGTGAAGGTGAAGGCCTGGGAGGACTGCAGGACGAAACGAGCGAGGCCATTTTTAGCCCAGCCCGCGACAACGAGATTGCCGGAGCTATCGGTGAGGGTGTCTGCGATTCCGAAATTGGCAAAGGGTCCGAAGTCGGGGATGTGCGCCCCGGTGGAGGTGACGCGCAGGATGCCATTGTAGCTTTGTCCCCCGATGAAGCGGTTGAAGACTCCCATGACGAGAAGGTCCGAGCCGACAGTGGCGAGGCGGCTGGGTTGGACGGCGGGGAGAAAGTAGGTGAAGGAGGTGTCCTTTGATCCATCGGCGTTCATACGGATGACTGAGCCTGTGAAACGACCAGCGGCATAGATTTGTCCGTTGGCGAGTGGGAGGAGGGTTCGGACGTTCTGGTTTCCGGCAGGAGAGAGGGGGCTGGTGAATCCGGGGTCGGGAGTGCCATCGGGCTGGAGAACCGCGATGCGGGCGGAGTTGTCGCCGCAGATGATGTTTCCATTGGGAAGGAGGGCGAGGGACTCGACGGCCCAGTTGTTAGGTCCTCCGGAAGTTGAGGCCTTGGTTTTGAAAATGAGGTCTTCGGCTCCTGTGGTGAGGTCGTATTTCCTGACTCCCGAATCGCCCATGTTGCCACCGATGTAGGCTGCGTTTCCGACGATAAGTATGGCGGAAGTGGAGTTGGTGCCGGAGGCGAAGGTTGCGTCGGGGGTGAAGTTGGCATCGAGACGGCCCCATGCATTGGTGGAAGTGTAGATGACTTTGCCATCAGGTTGGACGGCGAGGTCGGTGATGGTGCTGGAGGGTGCGAAGCTCAGGGCGGGGAGGAGATTGCCTGAGGCATCGACTTGAGCAAGCCGGATGCGGGTGCCGCCTGCGATCTGGCCGAAGCCGCCGCCGAGGAGGAAGGAACCGTCGGAGAGTTCCACGACGGCGGAGACTACGGAATTGAGTCCGGCGGCGAGGCCGAGCCCATCGGTAGAGCCGGGAGTTTCAAAGAGGGAGAGGGAAGCTTGATGGGAGGTGACATTTCCGAGGCCATTGGTGACGATGACATCGTAGCAACCCGAGTTGGCGAAGGTGGTGCCGGCGAGGTCGAAGGAAGAGTTGGTGGCTCCGGGAATGTCGGCGCCATTGAATCGCCATTGGTAGGCCAGGGGAGAGGCCCCGAGCGCTTCGACGGAGAAGGTGTGGTTGCCGCCGGCGCTGATGGTGGCGGGTTCGGGATGAGTTTGGATGAAGGGTTCGGCGAGGACGATGAGTTGGGCGGAGGTAGTGGCGCTTGCGGTGTCGTTCGTGATGGTCAGCGAGTAGGTGGCAGTGTCGTCGCCGGTGACCGAGAGCAGGTTGAGCGATTCGTTGGTCTCTCCTGCAAGTGGGGCTCCATTTTTGAACCACTGGAAGGTGGCGGTGGTGGCGGAGTAGTATGAGGGAGTGAAGGTGGCGGATGAGCCGAGGTCGACGACTTGATTAGCGAGGGCTGAGGTGATGGCGAGGTCGGCCTTGGTGGTGGTGAGGATGGCAGTGCGGTTGGCGGGGAGACCTCCGGCGGAGGTGAAGCGGCCGCCGATGTAGAGGCAGCCGTCGGGCGTGGAGTCGATGGCGTAGACGGTGTTGTTGGCACCGTTGCCGGGACGGAAATACTGGTCGACGGAGCCTTCTGGATCGAGGCGCTGCAGATAGGCACCGGAGCTGACGCCGCCCGGGAATTGTGAGAATTGTCCGCCTAGGAGGATGCGGTCATCGGCTTGCACGTGGACGGCAAAAACGGTGCTGTTAGGTCCATTGGAATTGTCGAAGGTAGTGTCAAGTGAGCCGCCGGGGTTCAGGCGGGCGCGGTAGTGGTAGCCGCCGAGGCTGGTGAACTGGCCACCAATGATGATCTTTCCGTCGGATTGAGCGTCGCAGGAATAGATGATGCTGTTAACGGTGGGAGGAGTGAAGGATATGTCGAGGGATCCGTCCGGCTTTAGTTTGGCGATGCGGGTGAGGGGGGCTCCGTTGATCTGGTGGAATGCTCCGGTGATGTGGGCGGATCCGTCGGAGTGGATGATGATGGATTCGACGATGCCGCTGACTTCGGTGGCGAAAGAGGTATCGACAGAGCCGTCATGGTTGAGACGGGCAAAGTTATTGTTAAAGTGGTTGGGGTTGATGTTGACGAAGGTGCCCCCGATGTAGATCTGACCATTGGGGAGTTCGGCAATGACTTTAATGCTCGAGATGAATTGAAAGGTGGGAGCCGTGAAAGTGCTGTCGATGGTGCCATCGAGATGGAAGCGGGCGATGTAGCTGTTGCTGGTGCCAGAGATGCTGGTGAAATCTCCGCCGATGTAGACTTTGGTGCCGTCGCGTGAGAGGGCGGTGGCGCGGGTGGTGGTGTTGGCTCCGCCCGGAGGCGAGGTGCCCCAGGAGTCGGTGGCGAGCGAGCCGTCGGCTTCGAGTTTCGTGACGTAGCGGTGCAATATATTGGAAAAGGCACCGGCCACGACGTAGGATTTATCTGGGAGGACGGTAAGGGAGAAAACATCACCGCCGAGCCCGTAGGGTGTGACACCGGCTTTCGCCAGACCGGTGACTTCGTTCACGGTGACCACGATGGGATCACTGGTATCGGTGCCGAGACTGTTGGTGGCAGTCAGGGTGTAGAAGCCGGAGTCATTGGGGGTGGAGGTGGGAATGAGGTAGCCAATGGAGGTGGCTCCGGGAATGGGGTTGCCGTTTTTGTTCCACTGATAGGTCAGGGTGGCGGCACCTTCGGCAGCGACGGAGATGTCGAGGATTTCTCCTGCGAGGATGTCTTGGTCAGGAGAAGTGCTGGTGATGGTGGGGGCTCCTACGATGGTGACGAGGATGTCTTGGGAGGTGGCGGTGCCGGAGGCGTTGGTGAGGGTTACAGTGTAGGTGCCGGTGTCGGCCGGCATGAAGCTTCCCATGGAAAAGGTGGATGAAGTTGCACCGGGAAGGAGGGTGCCGTTTTTATACCATTGGTATGAGATGGGGCTGCTGCCGGTGCCGTGGACTTCAAGATTGAGGGTGCCGTTTTGGTCGACTTTGGTGGCGGCGGATTGACGCCAGAGGTAGAGGTCCGGTTGATCACTGAAGACGCGGACGATGCCGCGTTGGTCATTGTCACGGAAGTTGATGAGGGAGTTGGTGGTGCCTTGGATGAGGTAGAAAAAGCCGCGGGGATCGTAGGTGGCATGGCCGACGGGGTATTCGCTGTTCGCGCTGAGGCCTTTGAAGCCAAGGGTGGAGTCGAAGGAAGAGTCGGGAGTGCCATCGGTATTGAGCCGAATGTAGCCGTTGGCGATGGTGGAGCCGAAGAAGGTGAATCTGCCGTAGAGGAGGACTTTGCCGCTGGGTTCTGCGACGAGGCCGGTATTGGCAGCGTTGCTTTGGTGACCGGCGGTGTTGAAGCTGGTATCAGGGGAACCGTCGGCGTTGAGGCGATGGATTTCTTTGTTATTGTTGCCAGTGAGGTAGGTTACTTTTCCATCTGGCATGACTTCGAAAATTTCGCTTTCGATGGTGGTCGAAAATGAGTTGTCGCGGCTGCCGTCTGGGTTGATACGAACGAGGGATTCAATTCGATCGCCATCAGGCCATTTGGCAGTTTCGATCATGGCGATGATCTTGCCGTCCGGGGTGAGATCGATGGCGCGAGCTGAGGGTTGATTGACAGCGAGGGGTGAGATTTCAAGGAGTCCGACATCGAAGCTGGGGACGAGGTTTCCGTTGAAGTCAAAAAGGGCGAGGGCATCGAGCGGATTGCCTTCATAGCTTGCGCCCCGATTAGTGGCGACGAGGTATCCTTGGCCGGGGAGTTCAAGGACACCGTTGATTTGTCCGGTGATGTCGATGTCGTTGAAGCTGGGATCGTCAGCGAGAGAGTTCGGATCAAGGCGGGTGAGACGGGTGAAGCTCCAGGCGAGGATGTTGTTGGAGCTGTCGACAAAGCCTTTGGTGAGATGCGTTTGCGGGTGATCGGTGCGGGTGGTGACGAGGGTGCCGTCCTCTTCATAGAGGGCGATGTATTGGGTGGCGAATTGGACGACGCGGTAGTTGTTGAGGATGGCTGAGGTGCCGTTCTTGCTCTGGGGAACTTGCTTGAAAGTGAGGTCGTGATTTCCGGGGGTGGAGGGAACGACTTTGAGGGTGACAGGATTGCTGGTGATCGTTTGGTCGGTGCCGGTGACTTCGAGCGTGAGGGTGCCGGCGCTGGCGGCGGTGACTGGGTTGAGCGTGAGGGTGGGAGAGGTGGCTCCGGGGATGTTGGTGCCGTTGAGCTTCCACTGGTAGGTGATGCCTGGTCCGCCAGCGAGGGCAGAGAGGGTAAAGCTGGTGCCGTCGTTGACGGCGAAGGAGGCACCATTTTCGTCGGGTTGGATTCCGAATTTAGTGCTTGGAGTGAGACTGAGATCGGAGAGGGGCCGCTTGTAGAGTTTGCCGTCGCCGCCATCGTCGATGAGGAGGTAGAGGTCGGTATCGGTGGGTTCGAGCCAGATTGCTCCGGCGGGGTCTGGGAGGCCGGTGGTGTCGAGAAGGTCCCAGGTGTCGCCGCTGTTTGCGGAGAACCAGAGACCATTTCCTAGAGCTGCGAAAAGGTGAGTGGAGTTGGCTCGGATGTCGTGGGCGCTTCCGAGGAAGTTTGTTTTGGTCCAAGAGCTGCCGTTGTCGTCGGTGAAATAGGTGCCGTTTTCTGGAATTGATTGGCCGCTGGTGGCCATGAGAATGCGGTTTCCGATCTTGGCGATTTCGCCGGGTTGTCCTGCTGCAGTTCCTGAGTAGGTCCAGGTGCTACCTTGGTCGGATGTTTCGTAGATGCCGCCCGCGAAGTTATCAAACATGGAGACGAAGGCTTTGCCGTTGCGGCTGGTGATGCTGCCTCCTCGGGCGAGGCCGGAGACGCCGGCGGCATCGGGGAGACCGTTGTGGTTTTGGATCCAGTTGAGACCATCGCTGGAGGTGTAGCATCCGGCGAAAGCGCTGGAGGTATACCAAGTGCCGGAGTCGAAGGTGATGTCCTCGACGCTGGAGCCGATGGCATCGTGTGGTCCGGTGAGACTGAAGGCATGAGTCCAGTTGGCTTGGCCGGTCTGGATGCGGTGGAGGGGGGCGACGCCTGAGCCGCCGGGTTGGAGGCCGACGTAGATGTAGCCATTTACTTTTTCGACAAAGCGCATCTGGTTGATGCTGCCGAGGTTGTAACTTTCTCCGCTGACGTTGTTGAGGGCGGCGAAGGTGGATCCGTTGTCGGTGGAGCGGAAGACTCCGGTATCGCCGAGGACGAAGACTTCGTTTCCGTCGGCGAGGACGGGGCCGATGTTATTGGTCGAAATCGTGCCGGGGACGTTGGATGAAATGTCCTGCCATTGGGCGGATAGCGGCAGGACGGATAGGATGAGAGAAAGGAGGAGGTGTTTTTTCATCGAGAGCTCTGTTTTCCAAAGCGTTCTGATAACAGCATGTGCGTGGGAAGGGGAGCCTAAATTGACCGTTCTGTCCTGTCCTGTCCTGTCCTGGAGAGGTCTCTACTGGAAAATAGTCTCATTTTATGGCTGGCTAGCCCCATTTCAACGTCATCGATTTTGAGGCGGAGTACTTTATCTCGGACCCGGCCTCGTTCAGTGCCCGGCAACTTTTTCGGCAAATGTCCTACGGCGATCATCCGCAATCGGGGACAGTTCACCGGTGCGAGTCCAGAGAGCATGATGGTCAGGTTCGGTAACACGACTTAGCACTTTATCAACGAAGGTGCGCTCAACCTTGGCGGGCAGATGATCTTGTCCGGGTGGGCCTTCGACTAAATTGCGACGGGTTCGGCCTATATCGACATCGGTGGGATGGCTCCGGGGAGTGAATTCGACTGCTTTCACACGACCAAGGCGGCCACCATCGACGGCGTCCTGAGGGCTCGGACCATTCCCGGATACAGCCCCCCTCCCGGGCGCGCCCGGGGAAAGATACCGATGAAACGGGGTGCGGGACGCCAGTTTCACAAGGGGCAAATCCTAGAGAATTCCACCTGGAATCCAGATGTTAAACTCTTCTTGACCGATACCCTGTTTCTCCGACTTAGTTTTTTCGCCAGAAAGAACGCGGCAGGCATGGTCGAAGATTTGTGCACCGACTTCTTCGATTGTCCTCGTTCCGTCCATGATGACTCCGGCGTTGATATCCATGTCGTCAATCATGTGCTCGTAAATCTGAGTTGTTGTTACAATCTTGATCGTCGGAGCTGGAATTGAGCCGTAGCATGAGCCGTTACCAGTTGTGAAGATGATAACATTAGCACCACCGCCGATTAAGCCGGTGCAGGCCATTGGATCGTAGCCAGGGGTGTCCATAAAGGAAAACCCCCTTCCAATCGCTTCGGCGTATTCGTAGACCGCTTTAAGCTCGGTGGTTCCACCTTTTAGGATAGCGCCAACGCTTTTTTCTGCGTCTGTGGTAATTCCTCTGACTCTGTTCCCGTGTGAGGGGTTAGCCTCTGGGGAACAATCGAAGAACTCCATATAGCGCTTCCACCAATTCATCCGTTCGAGAAATTTTCGGCCGACGTCTTCTTTCGCTCGACGCAGAAGGTCTTGTTCTACGTCCCAGGCCTCAGTCGTTTCAGACAAGCAAGCTCCACCACCGTGACGAACCACGGTGTCAGAGAAAACACCCACAGCTGGATTAGCTGTGGTGGCGCTGTTCCCATCTGAGCCGCCGCATTGAAGGCCTGCTAAGATGTGGGAAGTTGGAACGTCCACGCGAGAAACGTTGTTGATATCAGGGAGTTGTTCAGCAAGCAGATCGACTGCGTAGTCGATAGTTTTTTGAACACCTCCTTTTTGTTGAATGGTTACGAAATCAACGTTTTGTTGCGGTTCATTCATGCCAGCGAGTTGAATTAGTTTTGGTTGGAATGTTTCGCAACCAAGTGAAACGTTTAGGACCTTTCCGAATCCAGGGTGACGTCGGTAACCGGCGAGAGTTCGCTGAATGTTCTTGAACAGCATTCCGCCTGTTTTGATGCCGCAACCGGTGGCTTGACGAAAAGAGAGTACGCCGTCGATGTTGGGGTAGGACCCAAGATCGTCTTCGACTTTCTTTTGTAGTGCTGCCGCGATTCGACCGGCTGTGTGGTTCCCGCAGTTGACCGAAGTGGTGATTCCGATGAAATTTCGAAAACCGACACCTCCGTTTTCGCGAACGTATCCTTTCAAAGTTCCTGTAAGTGGACTGAGGGGATCGGGGATTTCATGGCCAAAGCGGTATTCGTCGTCTCGACGAATTGGTTCCATATTGTGCATATGGACATGAGCGCCTGAGCAAATATCAGCAGTAGCTCTGCCGACTTCGAAACCACCAAGGATGATGATATCTCCGTTCAAAATTGTTTTTGTGGCAATTTTTTGTCCTGGTTGACGAGAAGTAGTTGTTTGCTGTTCTTCGTCGCGAAGGTTGCTTACCTGAAGGGTAATACCACATGGTGATATTTCGTCTCCCGCTCTGACCACCTCTCCGGTACGACATACGTTGTCTCCTGTAAGGATTTGGATTGATTTTTTCATGGGATTACTTTCCAGTTTGGGTTGAGGGTGGCTTGAATCCATTGTCATTGAATGGCTTGATACTCCCCTCAGTCTCTAGAAGAAAGTTTCCCGACAAAACCCTTATTACAGCTTCTCGCTATTTCCATACCGACCGGCAACTACAAATAGCGAGCAATGGAGGAAATACGTTCCCCATATACCCAATTAATCCCAACAAAGATCCTTGAAATCCGCAACTTTACCATCAAGCCGGTTCTACTTAGTTTTATTGGAATCAGGCGGAAGGCCGCGCAAATTTTTTTCTGTAAAAGTGGCCAATAACTTTTTCTGAAGGTGATGATTTTAGTTCTGAGGTTGGTTGGTTTTGATTTTTGTTAGTTGGTGAACTTGAGGTAGGCCCTGCCGGTTTCCCAGGTTATCTGAAATCTCGATGAGCACGGCGGTGACGAGACGAAGCAATGAGTCTTCGTTGGGGAAGAGACCGACGACTCGGGTTCGCCTTTTGATCTGGCTGTTCAGGGTTTCGCAGGCGTTGGAGGTTCGCATTTTCTTGCGGTGTTTCTCGGGCAAGGAAAGGACGGCGAAGCCCTCCGGGAGATTACTTTCGGCCCAGTCGGCGAGCTTGGGTTGGCTCTCACGATAGGTCCCGATAAAGACCCGCAGTCGTTCTTCGGCGTGAGCTTGGTTGTCGGCGTTGAAAATGACGGCGATGTCGGAGGCCACTTTGCTTTTGAGATCTTGTTTGGTGATGTAGTTTTGCGCGTTTTGCTGAAGATGGAATTGGCAGCGTTGCCAAATACTGGCGTTAAAGGTGGCCTTTAATCCAGCACGCAGGCCGGTGTGGGCATCCGAGACAATGAAGTCGGGGATGCCGATGCCGCGTTCTTTGAGACTGTGAAGAAATTCACACCAGTGAACTTCGGCTTCTGATAACGCGGTGCTGACCCCGAGGATCATGCGCTTGCCGTCGCTGCGGCGGACGCCGATGGCAATGAGGGTGGCGCAATCACGGACGATTCCGTTAATGCGGACTTTATAGTAGGTGGCGTCGATGGCCATATAGAGGATCTCAGGAAGAGGGCGGGTGCGCCATTTTTCGAATTCTTCGTCGAGCTGTTTGTTGAGATCGGAGACCTGACCGGAGGAGACTTTGAAGCCGCAAAGTTTTTCCATCACGGCGGTGACTCTGCGGGTGCTGACGCCTTGGACATACATGGTGGCGATGGCGGATTTGAGGGCGCGGTCGCTGCGTGAACCTTTCTCCAGTAGGGAGGTGCGGAAGGGTGTTTCGCTCTGGCGGACTTGCGGGACAGAGAGTTCAAGAGCACCGAAGGCGGTTTGGAAGCCACGGGGTTTGAAGCCGTTAGCATAGCCGTTTCGATCCTCGACGCCGCGCTGATTAGGAGCGGCACCGATGTGGTGTTCTCGTTCGAGGAGCATGGCGGTGTTCATGAGGAGTTCTGCGATTTTGGGGATGGCGTTTTCGAGGCCGTCGGCGAGAAGAAGATTGATGAGTGAATCGTGAGTAGTATTCTGGGTCTGTTCGTTCATGGCTGTTTTCTGGTTTGGTTTGAGCACCATCAGAATTAAGTCATGGGCGGGCACCTGCAACCCTGGTCAGACGGGGTGGGTCGGCGCGCCGCCGCAAGGCAGCCGATTCCGCTACGCTCCATCGGCTGCCTTGCGGCGGGCCTGGGCTCAGCGGGGAGCTTTTACAGACAAAGATTTACACTACCGTCATTTTTCAAGCTCTATTCGACCCGGGATCGCGGGGGTCTGCAAGCCGCAAGTCGGCTGACGTGCGCCCTGGGCATTAAAAAATCCTTGGCGGGGAGCTGTCTCTTATACACATCTGACGCTGCCGACGATCTAC
>CAJXVQ010000159.1 GCA_913060685.1 uncultured Verrucomicrobiales bacterium | reverse complement strand
AGTAGATCGTCGGCAGCGTCAGATGTGTATAAGAGACAGGATTCACTCTGATACTACTTTCACCCCCTCTGCTCCGGTCCAAAGGCAGATCCAAAGGTCCTCACCCAAAAGCTAATTCGCAAAAAATCACTCATTTCGTTTTGTAGGGCCACGGTTGGACTTTGGCACGCAGCGCCCATCTCTCCCATTTCGCGAGCAGCGCCTCGACCTTCCCGGGGTTTTTGTCCGCGACGTTCTCCAATTCAGCACGATCGGTCTTCACGTTGTAGAGTTCCCAAGCAAAGTCCTTAACCTCGCGACCGGCTTGCCCTTTGCAAACCAATTTCCAGTCACCGTCACGAATCGCGCAATTGAGGTGATGCTCGAAGTAGAGAGCGTCGCTACGCTCAAGAGACTTGCCAGAGAACGTCGGTCGCAGGCTCACGCCCTCGACCGGAATGATCTCGTGCTCGCCAAACTTCTTGGGATAGGCCCCGCCGGCCACATCGGCACACGTTGCCATGATGTCTATCACGTGTCCCGGTTGATGTTCCAGCTTGCCGTTGCGCGACGGATCAATGCCACTGGGCCAGTGCACGATCAACGGCGTGGAGATTCCGCCTTCGTGAGCAAAGTGTTTGTATTCCCGAAAGGGCGTGTTGGAGACATTGGCCCAGCCCCGGCCGTAGCCGATAAAGGTATCTTCCGGACCGGCCATCACACCAGGTCCCGTCTTCAATGACCGGCCATCGCGTGTCTGCATCGGTGGCCAAATTTGTCGCTGCAGATCGTCCGGCCCCATGGGCTTCAAGTCGGTGGCATAGCCGTTCTTGGGCGTGTGACGGCCGTAACCTTCGGCACATCCCCCATTGTCCTGCAGGAAGAAGATAAGGGTGTTCTCAAGCTCACCCTGTCGCTTCAACTCTGCGACGATGCGACCGACGCCTTGATCCATCGAATCGATCATAGCTGCGTAGACCTCCATGTTGCGAGCTTCCCACGGCTTGTCCGCCACCCCTTCCCAGTTGTCGGACTGTGGTGAGAGCTTCGTGTCTGCGGTGACGAGCCCCAAAGTTTTCATCTTCGCCAAGCGTGCCTCGCGGATCGGAGTAAAGCCCTTGTCGTACTTGCCCTTGTATTTTGCGATGTCCTGCGGCAGGGCGTGCATCGGCCAGTGTGCCGTGGTGTAGGCGGTATAGAGAAAGAACGGCTTCTCGGGTGACTCGTCGGCGTGCTGTTTGAGGAAGGTGACGGCATTGTCGCTGATCGCGTCGGTATAGTAGTAGTTCTTCGGCCTGTACTTCGGGTCGTTCACTGGCGTGATGTAGGTGTTGCCTCGACACAGCGTCGCCGGATCGTAGAAACTACCCGCACCCGTGATTGTTCCGTAGAACTTCTCGAAGCCACGTTGCATCGGCCAGTTATCCTTTGGGCCATCCGGGCCGACGTGCCGCGTGACGTGCCATTTCCCGGCCATGTAGCGACGATACCCCGCGGTGCTCAGCGCCTCGGCGATCGACACCACATTGCGCCCTAGTTCGCCGCGATAGCCTGGCAGTTTACTGTCGCCGGTCATCAGCCCGATGCCCGCCTGATGCTGATACACCCCGGACAGCAGGGCCGCACGCGTCGGACAACACCGTGCGGTGTTGTAGAACTGCGAAAATCGCACGCCGGACTTGGCAAGCTGATCGAGGTTGGGAGTGTTGATCTCCCCCCCGTAGCAACCGAGGTCTGAGAACCCCATGTCGTCGGACATGATCAGCACGATGTTCGGAGCGTCCGCCGCCCGGGCGCTGCTTGTCCCGCACAGTAAGAGTGCCGTCAGAAGTGGTTTGATTTTGTGTCGGACTTTCATGAGTTAATTCCGTTTTTTGATTACGGCCGCCTTGATGGCTTCCCGGGTTTGGATGGTTTCGTTGCTTTGCGGTGCGAGTTTTTTGAGCTTCTGGTAGACCTTGCCGGCGGCGACGATGCCTGTGGGTGTCAATGCACCAACATCAGCGGACTCGCTTGCGCCGGGCGAGATGTGGCAGGAGAAAGAGGTGGACCCCGGTGATCACCAACGCGGCGAGCACAATACCAGCGGGCAGGAAGACCCAAAGCTTGAAATGATCGTTGAAGTAGGACCCGTCATGAATGCTCTCGATCAGATCGGAGCGGCGGAAGGCCACCTGCAGGATCTCGGCCGTCCCGGTGTCGATCTGGATCTCATAGCGATTCTTGCACTGCACTTTGACCACACCCTTGCCTGGCCTGACGTCCAGCCGGTCAACATCTTCCCAAGACTCAATCTCTGCCTCGGGGACGGTCCTCGCTACCTCGAGAATGCGGTCAAAGCCGATTGCGGGTTCTGTCCCGGCACCGAGCTGGGTCGGCGGCTGGATGTAGGCTGATTCCTTCTTCAATTGCAGGACAATGCCGGAGAAGATGATGATCGTGATCGGCAGCAGCGCGATGATGGATCCCCACCGATGCAACAGGCGGCTTAACTTGGAGAGCTTCATACTGAGGGCTACTTCGCCACCTCCTGCTTGATCTTCTGAATCTCCTTTGCATGGAGAACAAAAACGCTTCGGCCATGAGTACCTGCGACAAGGTCGCCGGTCCCTGCATGGAGGGCCAGATCATGTACCGCGCAGGTCGGCAGCGTCTTGCAGAGCGAGTGCCAGGTCTTCCCCTTGTCAATGGAACAATAGGCACCCAGCTCGGTCCCGACATACAGAATGTCCTGATCGGTCGGGTCTTCGCGTATCACGTTGATTGATTCCGAGGGCATGTTGTTGACGATTGACTTCCACGTCTCCCCGAAGTCGGTCGACAGATACAGATAGGCCTCAAAATCGTCCTCACGGTATCCCGTCAGGGAAACAAAGGCCGTTCCCTCATCATACTTCGATGCGACCACGCGACTGACCCACCTGTTCGGCAGCCCCTTGTTGATCTTTGTCCAAGTCGCGCCGTCGTCCCTCGTCACATGCACTTGTCCGTCATCCGTGCCAGCATAGAGCAAGCCCTTCTTCAGTGCCGATTCGGAGATGTCGGTGATTGTTCCGAAGGGAACGTCTCCCTGCCTGTCCGGGCCCGGATTGGTTGACAGGTCGGGGCTGATGCGTTTCCACTTGTCGCCCCTGTTCTCGCTCTTGAAAAGCATGTTGGCGCCGGCGTAAAGCGTCCTGGAGTCGTAATGCGACAGGATGAAGGGAGTCATCCAGTTGAATCGCAGTTTCTTCCCCTCCGGCGCCGGGCCGGGCCGGATGCCACGACCCTCCCCTGTTTTTAGATTTTTTCGCGCCATCGAGCCAAACATGCCCTCAAGATACATCGTATCGAGATCGTTCGGGTCGATCAAGGTCACGTAGTTGTCGCCGCCGTGGTCCCACTCCCAGTGCTCCTCGCCGAGGACCATCGGTTTCCCCTCACCACCAAGCACGCCGTTATCCTGGGTGCCGCCCCATATCTTGTAGGGCTCACGTGCGTCCACCGAGATGGCGTAGAACTCGGCGATGGGCAGCGTGTTGACGTGGAGCCACGTCTTGGCCCGATCGTGCGAGATATAGAGCCCGCCATCGGTACCCAGCATGACCCGATCGGGATCGTCTGGATCGATGAACATGTCGTGATTGTCGCAATGGGGAGTGGCGCGCCGGGCTTTGTACGAAAGCATGGGAACGGTGCGCTCGGAGATAATGGTCTGGGTCTTACCTGCGTCGGGTGAATAGAGAAGGTTGAAACCCACGATGAAGATCTCGTCTTCGTTGTCCGGCATGACCCTGATGAGGCAGAAATCATAACCAATGCCAGTCTTCACATTACCCTCATGGGTTTTGCGCCAGCTTTCGCCCTTGTTGTCGGATCGATAGACTTCGCCCCCCACGCCGCGGTGGTCGCAGATAAGGTAGAGAACATTCGGATTGGAGGGCGCGATGGTGATGCCCATTCTGCCAACCTTCTCACCGGTGGGTAGCCCCTCGGTCAAAAGCTTCCACGTCTCGCCCGCGTCGGTCGACTTGTAGATTCCGCTGCCGGGACCGGCGACGACATTATTCCAAGCCTTCCTGTCGCGCTCCCAGGCAACGGCATACAGGGTCTTGTTGTCGGACGGGTCGAGGGCGACTTCCACCACGCCGACCTTCTCGGAGATATAGAGGATCTTCTTCCATGTCTTGCCACCGTCGCTGGTCTTGAAGACGCCGCGCTGCTTGTTGTAGGTATACTGGTGGCCGAGGGCAGCGACATACACGACGTCATTATTCTCAGGGTCGATGATCACGCGGCCGATGTGGTGAGTGTCGTTGAGCCCCATGTTCTGCCATGAGCCCCCCGCGTCGGTAGACTTGAAGACGCCCGTCCCGGCAATCGAACTGCGCGCCATGTGCGGCTCGCCGGTGCCGACCCAGACCAGGTTCGGATCCTTGTCGGATACCGTGACGACCGAGATCGAGGAAGTCGACTCGCTCTCAAAGATCGGTTTCCAGGTCGTGCCGTTGTTGACGGATTTCCAGAGATTACCGGACCCGGAGCCGCAGTAGAGGGTCGACTTCCGCTTTTTGACCGACCAAATGCTCTCGATCTTTCCACCCTGTATTCGGGGGCCAACAGCCGTCCACTCGACATCCTTGAATATCGACGATTCTCTCAGCTTCACGTGGTGATCCCAGGCCTTCATGCGCACTTCGGGCGAAGTCGCCGGACCGACCTCCACTTCAGCCGCGAGGGCTAGTGACGTGATCATTGAAACCATGAACAGGTAAATGCTGAAGGTGCAGGTTCTATTGGTCATAAGGCTGAAGAGATACTGACGGTCTGGTAAGGGGTGGGCAACTGAGTTGGTGATAAGTGTTTCAGGGGAGGTCGATCTAGCATGTCGGCGGACGGTTTCCCTGGCCGTTACGGCTCCCATCGTGGTTCGACACCCAGCAGGTTGCGGACGAAATAATCCTTCTGACGGCGTTTCCCGTAGGCGGAGCCAGCCGCGCCGTGGCCGGCGCCGGGGATGATCAGCATGTCGAAATCGCGGTCGGCTTTGACCAAGGCATTGACGACCTGCATGGTCGAGGCCGGGTCGACGTTACGATCCAACTCGCCCACGATCAGCAGCAGCTTTCCCTGGAGTTTATGGGCGTGGGTCACGTTGGAACTTTCGGCGTATTCCGGTCCCACGGGCCAACCCATCCAGGCTTCGTTCCACCAGATCTTATCCATGCGATTGTCGTGGCAACCGCAATCTGAAACGGCCACCTTGTAGAAATCCCCGTGATTGAGCAGGGCTCCGGTCGAACTTTGCCCGCCGGCCGAACCGCCGAAAATTCCGACGCGATTAATGTCCATGTAGGGGTATTTCTTCGCGGCCTCTTTGATCCAGGGAATGCGATCGGGGAAACCGGCGTCGCCCACGTTCTTCCAGCACACGTCGTGGAAGGCCTTGCTGCGGTGCGACGTCCCCATGCCGTCGATCTGCACCAGGATGAATCCCAACTCGGCCCACCGCTGGGCGCCGTGACAGGGCGAAAAACTCTTCGGCACGAAGGAACCGTGGGGCCCGGCGTAGATCTTCTCAATGACCGGATACTTCTTGTTCGGGTCGACATTTGAGGGGCGGTAAATCACCCCGTAGATGTCGGTCCTGCCGTCGCGACCCTTGGCCACGAAACGCTCAGGCCTTTGCCAGACGGTGGCCTCCAGTTCGCTGGCCTCGGACTCTTCCAAGGGGCAAACCAGCGAGCCGTCGCTGACCCGCCGCAACTCGTTCACCGGCGGCATGTCGACGCGGGAATACCTGTCGACGATGAACTCACGGTCCGGCGAGTATTCGATCGAGTGCGTGCCGTCGCCGGCGGTCAATTTCACCAGGCCCGTTCCGTCGAAGTTGATGCGGCAGTAGTGGATGTAATAGGGATCCTGCTCGGGATAAATCCCTCCGGCTTGGAACCAGATCTGGCGCTTGTCCGTGTCCACGCGGTCGACCTTCCGCACGATCCACGGGCCCTTGGTGATCTGGTTCTTCAGCTGTCCGCTGCCGAAATCGTACAAGTACAAATGGTTCCACCCGTCGCGTTCCGACATCCAGATCATCTCGTTGGTGGACTCCAACAACTGGCGATGATTGTAGTTGGAATAATTGACGAAGGTCTTGCTCGTGTCGTCGATCAGCGCGGTGACTCCGCCGCTCTCGGCGTCGATGGCCACGATCCTCACCGCGCCGTGTCCTCGTTGGTTGTAGTAGAAGGTGAATCTGCTGGAGTCCTTCTCCCAACGATGCGAACCGATGCTCCAAGGGTTGCCGAAAAGCGTCTCGTCGAGCGGGACCTCTTTCTTCCCGACGATGTCGAACAGATGCGGCTTGGTCTGGGCAATCTGGTCGCCCGGTTTGAGATAGCTGTTCGAATGCAACTTTGGCTGCAACTGATCCTTGGGCGAGGACTCGACAAAATGGACGATGTGCTCTTGAGCCTTCTTATGACGGAAACCAATCAGTTTCCTCCGGTCAGGGGACCATTGAAAATTGCCTTGATAAGCGTCGCCCTCCTCACCGTCCGTCGTCAGAGCGACTTCCTCGCCGTCCTTGCCGAGACGAAGCCAGACATTGTGGTCCTTGATGAAGGCCTCGACCTTCTTCTCCTCGAGCGATTGAGGGAACTGCAGTTCGGGCTCGGCCGGTTTCTCGTGCGGCAAAGTCGCTTCGGCCCCAGGTTGCGGGGATTGCGAGAAGAGCAGCTTCGAGGCCTCCTGTCGCGGAGCGGGGATTCCTCTGATGACCGACACCTTCTTCCCGGCCCCGGGCGTGTCTTCGGTGAGGGACTGATCCTTAAGATTGATTTTCCACGATTTGCCCACCGCCTTGAAGTAGACGGCCTCTCCCGGCAATCCCTTCTCATCGCCGTCCGCTTTCCTATATTCGATCGCGTCGAAGGGCAGTTTGTGAGCCTCGAAGGCCTTGCCGCTTGCTTTCGCGAGATCCTTTGCCAGCCGCTCGTGATCGAAAGCCGCTTTTCGCTTGCCCACGGACGCATCGACGAAAAGGAAATTCTTCCGGCCGTGGCCCAGATCGTTGCGATACCAGAAGCACTTGGTCCCGGCCAGCCAGTGCGCTTCCACCTTTGTCCGAAACACCTTGCCGCCGGTGATGCCACCGATCTTGTCGAAACGTTCGTAATCCGCCTTGCTTCCTTGAGCCTGAAGCATTGTGGCCGTTGACATCAGAACGAACGCCACGGCGCCGCTGATCCAAGAGTTCATCGCAGGGAGACTTAATATTGATGTTTTCATTCTTTGATCCTTTGTTTCTTTCTCTTGCTCGCTCGTTCGGTTTCGAGTTTCCAGCTTTAAACTAATTCCAAGCTTTCAGTGTGCCCATGGTATCCACGGCGTTGATCAGTCCAATACGGCCGGTAGCATTGTCTGGCAGCGCGAAGCTTTCGATCAGGATATCGTCAAGATAGAATTCCATTAACGATCCTCTGACAAGTAAGCGAAATGCGGCCGGGCTACCGAACGTCATCTCCCGGTCGACGCGCTTCTCCGCTTTGAAACCTGTGCCGTCCGCGTTCATCGGGCCCAACTCAGCGACCCCGCTGCTGTCGATCAACAGGCCGGCTCCCAAATCATTTGCGCATTCCATGTAGACCCCGCAGCGTGACGAATCCTTTGCCTTCGGCAGCCTCAGGGTTCCTTCCAAAATGATTCCCTGTTTCGTGTCAAAGGTATTGCCGAGCAAGGCGACAGCGGCTTTGGAATCAACCGGCTTTTTAACGGCGATTGCCCGGTGTTTCATCTTCTCGTTCTCTTTCCACCAACCGAACCGCAGCGTTCCCTCGTCATCGATACGCACGTCCTTTATGGGGGCGAATGAAACCTGGACGTCTCTGGCCTGGGTGAAATGACAGGCAAGCAGGCCCTCGGGGTGACGGAAGAAGCGAGAGAAGTAGGTATGCCCTGTTAAGACCTTGTAATTCTTCTTTGCCTTGCGAAAGGGGCCTTCGGGTCGATCTGCAACAAGTGTCGTCATGGCGGGATAGTGGCCGAACAACATGTAGTACTTGTCACCGATCTTCTCGACCGCGCCGACCTCTCCACTGTTCTCATCATCGATCACTCTGGGAGGCGCAAGTGCTTTCCAGTGCACCCCATCGAGCGACTCGCCGAAGCCGAATATTCCGTCAGCGGCGTCCTTCTTCGAGCGATCCGGACTTGCGGTCCAGTAACCGTAGAGCCCGCCCCCTGGCTTGGGAATGGTCCAGATGCAATCCCAGCGTCCCTTCTTCTCGTACCATTGTTCGTTCTGCACGAATCGGTATTCTTCCCCTTTTAAACGGGTCCAGTGAAGGAGGTCCGTGGATTCGGCAAAGTAGATGTTCTGACGCCCGTCGATCTCCTCGGAAAAATTCATATAGAATTTGCCGTCCTTTTCGAAGGCAGGTGACTTCCAGGTCGAACCGGTGCCCATCCACTTGGCTCCCGGAGTCTTTTTCAGGATCGGCCCCTTTTCAGTCCAGTGCACGCCATCAGGTGATGTGGCCATGGAAATATTGTCCCAGCGCCAGCGGTGTTCGCCGACATTTGCGAGGTAGTAGAGGAAGTATGTTCCTTCATGATGGTAGAGCCAAACGTCCCACATGTTGCCGGTTTCCTGGTGTTGTGCTTTGTAGAACATGGATTGCACAATCTTGTCTGAAACCGGTGGATTGGTGTCACCGTCCGTCTTCTCTTGCGCGTGCGCAGTGATGCCGCACAAGGCAAGTAAACTGATACAAAAGGCAGGCAGTGTTCTTCTCATATTTATCTTCTCTCTTTCAGCAGAACGTTTGCGCCCGGCGGCGCTAGCGCTGTGATTTGGTCTTGCGTTGCTTCTCCTTCTCGGCCCTCTCGGCTTCAATTCGATGGTAGGCCTCGATCACCGCGGGCGGCCAGCGAAACTCGGGCGCGTCGGCCGGATCAAAGCCGCTTAAGTGTGGTTCGTGCAACCGTTTCGCCACGGGCACATAGACCCATTTGTTTTGTCGAAACGTACTGTCGAGCAGCCTGGCGAATTCCGGACAGTGTGTTCTCAACTGCTTGCGGGTGGTCAGGTGGCTGACGATCTCTCCTTGGGGATCGATCACGGTGAACGAGTCCGACCCTCTGCCAGACTTGGGCTTCTTGCGATCGTTGCACTCGAACCATGTCTGAACGCCTTCGGCCCAGAACTCCGCGAAGCCACCGTCGATTGCATACCCACCGAAGCGGCCACTTTCCTTCGCTTGGTCGAATAGCTCCCTAAGTCGCACGTTGAACTCCTCGCCAAGGACACTGTGAATCCCGTGGGCGAATTCATGGACGAAGATGTTTTCACCCTTATAAGGATCTCCCTTGAGGCTCAGCAAATTTTCTTCGGCACAACTGACCGGCCTGGACCCCAGACCTCGAGCGCGATAGGCCCACCAAAGCGACATGTTTCGGCAGTCGGGCAGGTCAGTCTGCAGTTCGCAGTAAGCCATCACGGCCACGAACATCTTTCGCTTTTCGCAAAGATCCCTCATCAGGTCCGGCCGATTGGCGAGCATCTTCTTTGCCAGGTATCCCGCTTCTCCCAGAGCGTATAAGGAAACTTTCTCCGAACTCGCGACCACGAGGCCATCGGCGACGATGTGCTGTTTGTAAAACGGGTCGAGCGTTTTTCGTAGCCCCTCGGGACTATACGCAGTCAATATGCTCTGCCAGAGCGCGAAGCGCTTGGGCGAGAGTTTCTTCAACTCCGCCAGATGTTTGGGGCCCGCGTCCAGACAGACGGCATACACCATGGCGAATTCTGCGAGATCTTCATGGCGCACCGTGTCGCCGTAGTCGGAGACGGAAATTTGATCCGCTTTGATGGCCTCTTCCCACTTATCAAGCACCTCAGGATCTGACTGTCTGGCGACCTGCTCCAGCGTGTGGCCGGCTTCATGGGCGATCACCAAGGCGTCGGCATGAGGAACCAGATTGATATATCCTTTTCCGCCATGCGCTCTTGCTCCACCGAGGTCCGCATAGATCGCGATCCCGTCTTCTCCCTTGTCAGACACAGCCACGCACGCGCTCAGGTAGGGGCCAGGAAGCTTCTCTAGACGCCCTACCAGTTGCTCGAGTTTGGCGCCGGTCGCATCTTCAATGGTCAGCTTGAAGCGATACTCGCCGGAGGTCGCAATCCACTGCTTGCCGGCGACGCGACCGTTTCTCATCTGAACGGCCTCGGGCCCGGACACCACCTTTATTTTTGTCGTACTGTACTGCCCGAATTTTTCAAAGATCGGTTTGAAGTGCGCTTTCAAATTGTCTTTTGCGCTAGCGCCTGTCGCAACGACGACCCGGAGACCGTAGTTGTAGCGGACCTGCTCGGGACCGACCCACCTGGCGCGTTGTGCGGAGCGGGACACGGCGGGAACGCTGTGGAATGAGCCACTGCGCAGACAGCGCAGATCGGTTTCCGTGGTGTTCTCCGGATCAACGCCCGGTGACCTGCTGTAGAAGTCCTTGTCATACCAGTCACGACAGAATTCCCAGACATTGCCGTGCATGTCATACAAGCCCCAGGGGTTGGGCTTCAGCTGGCCGACCCGGTGGGCGTAGTCTTCCTTCTGGCCCCCGGTTAGCCCGCCGTACCAGCCGTGGTCGATGAGTTTCGACAGGTCATCTCCGAAGGAAAAGGTCGTGGTGCTTCCCGCGCGGCAGGCATACTCCCATTGCGCTTCGGTCGGGAGGGAGACGCTCCTGCCGGTCTTCTTCGAGAGCTTGCGGCAGAACTCGATTGCATCATAAGAGCTCATCCAGACAGCGGGATAGTCGTCAAAGCCTTCTGGTCTCGGTTGCGCACCCGCGTACCCCAGGGCCGTCTTTGTCATCCATGGTTCCGTGCCCATCACGGCCTTCCACTGGTCCTGCGTCAGCTCGTAGATGCCCATGTAGAAGGGCTTGCTGATCGTCACCTCATGGGCAGGATACTCATCTGTCAGGTGCTCCTCCTCGCCCCCGACCTTCTTGATCGTTTCCGCCGGGGTGTCGTTGTTGCCCATCTTGAACTTGCCGGCTGGAATGAGCACCAGCTTCATCGAAACACCCTTACCAAGGTCCAGGCTGAGGTCGTTGTTCACGATATCGCCGCCGGAGTTTTCCGCTTGGCCGAACGCTACCGGCACAAAAGCCAGCAGCGCAACCGTCAGGATGGCTGCCGTCAGCGGGAAAGACGAAAACGATCTCGGGAGAGATCGACTCGTGGAAGTCATGGCAGGGTTCCTTTGCGCTGGATGCTCATTCATAGGCTCTACTACTACCGGCGATGCAGAATCTGGACAGATCATTTTTATTTCTTCTTCCTCGGCGCCAGGGCGATCAAGCGAGGGAGGAAATGAGTAAAGAGAGTTCAGAATTAACCGCGAAATAAGCGAAATGGGCGAAAAAAGAGAGGCGTAACGAACGTGTTTGGGACTCTTCACGGCATCGCTTGAAACAACGACTTTATCGCCCTGAATCGTCGCCTCCGCAGAAAAGTACCTGTGGCCATCTGCACTCAGCTGGAAACCCTCCAGTTTGCCGCTGGTGGTTTTGACATCTTCGATCTGAAACGCCTTCTTGATCAAGCCCCCGCCAATGGCCCGGACAATGCTCACCGTGAATTGCGCAAAATACATATCACGGTTATTTCCTTGGCACCTCGATCTCACAATTCGGTAGCGCTTTTCTAAAGGCTTCGACGCCTGCAATAGTAACCATGGTATCACGAACGTTCAGTCGTTTTAAGCTATTTAGCGACTTCAAGTGTTCCAGGTCTGTGTCGGTCAGGGGGTTTTTTTCGATTCGCAACTCGGTCAGCTTCGTGAGTTTCCCAATCTCGGGCGGAAGCGTGCTGAGTTGGTTGCCCTCGAGATACAACCACGTCAGGTTCGCGAGTTGTCCAATCTCAGGCGGGAGCGTGGTGAATTGGTTTCCTCCGAGCCCCAGATAAACCAGCTTCGTGAGTTTCCCAATCTCGGATGGGAGCGTGGTGAATTGTTTGCCATGGAGCGTCAACCCCGTCAGGTTCGTGAGCTGTCCAATCTCGGGTGGGAGCGTGGTGAGTTGGTTACCTTCGAGATACAACCACGTCAGGTTCGTGAGCTGTCCAATCTCAAGCGGGAGCGTGGTGAATTGGTTTTCTCCGAGCCCCAGATGCGTCAGCTTCGTGAGTTTCCCAATCTCGGGAGGAAGCGTGGTGAATTGGTTGTCATGGAGGGACAACCCGGTCAGGTTCGTGAGCTGTCCAATCTCTGTCTCTTATACACATCTCCGAGCCCACGAGACCGAGGCTGATCTC
>CAJXVQ010000158.1 GCA_913060685.1 uncultured Verrucomicrobiales bacterium | reverse complement strand
CGGCAGCGTCAGATGTGTATAAGAGACAGCCCCCGCCATCGAGCCCGATATTCGTGGCGCGGTCTCCATCCGCGATCAACTGGCCAAGCACACCAACTCCACCTCCTGCGCCAGCTGCCACGATAAGATTGATCCCTCCGGCTTTGCCCTCGAAAGCTTCGATCCCATTGGCCAATTCCGCGTCGCTTACGGGAATAAGAAGAACTCTGCCAAGGTCGATCCCTCCGGAGTCACTCCCGATGGCAAAACCTTCCGGGGCTTCAGCGGCTGGCGGGATATCTATCTCAATAGGCCCGACATCCTCACCCGCACTTTCGCGACGCAAATTCTGAGCTACGGTATCGGTGGTGAAATGCGCTTTAGCGATCGACCTCACCTCGAACGCATCATCGCGCAAGTCGCCAAGAAGAACCACGGACTGCGAAATATCATCCACGCCGCTCTCACCAGCGAAATTTTCCTCACCAAGTAAACGTTTCCTCATCATGCACATCTCCACCCGCAAAGCCCTTCCCCGTCGAACCGTCCTCAAGCAGGCCGGCATCGCCCTCGGCCTGCCCCTCCTCGACGCGATGATGCCCGCCTTCGGAGCCTCCACCCCCATCCACCCCAAACGCTTCCTCGGCATGTCCCTTTCCCTCGGCCTGCACAATCCCTACCTCGTCCCCAAGGACAAAGGCACCAGCTACACTCCCTCGCCTTACCTCAAATCCCTGCAGGACATCCGCGATGCCTTCACCGTCATCTCCGGAACCTCCCACCCCGGAGTCAAGGGCGGTCACACCGCGGAAGCCTCCATCTTCTCCGCCTGCCCCATGGGCCGCGGGTCCAACAGCAGCAACACCATCTCGCTTGACCAATACATGGCCAAGCATCTCGGTGATCAAACCCGCTTCCCTTCCCTCGTCCTCAATACCAACAGCGAGCGCTCTCCCTCCTATTCCGAAAGCGGCGCCATGATTCCCGCCATCTCGGACCCGCGCAAACTCTTCGCCACCCTCTTTGTCGATGACACTCCCGCCGCCAAAAAGCGCCAGGCCGAAATCGCCCGTGGCGGCAAATCCATCATGGACATCGTCCGCTCCGAGACGAAAGCCCTCGAACGCCAGGTCGGCCCCGGCGACCGTGAAAAACTCGACGAGTGGTTCACCTCCGTCCGTGATCTTGAGCTCCGCCTTGAGGCCAATGAGGCCTGGATTAACAAGCCCAAGCCCAAAGTCGGCAAAGCTCCCACCGCTCCCGACAGGAACAGCGCCCCGGATATCAACCGCGCCTTTCTCGATACCATCTTCCTCGCGTTCCAAACCGACTCCACTCGCTTCATCACCCTCCACTGCTCCTCCAACAACGTCCGGGCCCTCGATGGCGTCGATGAATCCTACCACTCCCTGTCCCACCACGGCCAAAGCGGCGACAAGCTCGAGCAACTCGCCATCGTCGAAAAAGCGACCATCGATCGCTGGGGCGACTTCCTCCGCAAGCTCAAGGCAGCCGACCTTCTCGATGACACCATGTCAGTCCTCACCTCGAACCTTGGCAACGCGTCCTCACACGACAACCGCAACATGCCCGTCCTCTTCGGCGGCGGCGGCTTCAAACACGGCCGCCACCTCGCTTTCGACACCACAAACAACTACCCCCTCCCCAACCTCTACCTCTCCGCCCTCCAAAACCTCGGCATGGAGGCTGAAAAATTCGCCACCTCCACCGGAACCATGAGCGGGTTGATGTAGCATCGGCCACTGACTTTCTATTGAATGTCATAAAAGGAAACATGAGAGAGATCTCTCAAAAATATTTTTCTTTTAGCAGGAACTTTTTTAGTTCATGTATCAAATTCTTATGGTCAAAAAAGCCTTCTATTCCTTGTTGATAGCCTCGCTGACTCTGAGTTCCGCATTTGCGCAAGAACCTGAGCCAACACCCACCACTCCAGAGCCAGAGATCGATCCCCTCGAGAAATTCAATTGGGAAACATCCGGTCAGGGGAAAATTGGCAGCGATGCCACGATCGATATTCCCGAGGGATACCGTTTCCTCAATGGGCTTGAAACCGCCAAAGTGATGGGCCTCTTTGGGAATCTTCCTTCAACCTACGAGGGCATGATCGGACCAGATGATCTCAGTTGGTTTGTTATTTTTCAGTATGAGGACTCCGGCTACGTCAAGGACGATGAAAAAGACGATCTTGATGCCGACGAACTTCTGGAAACTCTCCGGGAACAGGAAGAAGCGAGTAACGAAGAACGCCGTGAACGGGGCCTGGACACGCTCACAACCTCTGGCTGGGCTGTCGAACCGAACTACAACGAAAGCACCAACAACCTGGAGTGGGGAGTCATCCTTGAAAGCTCCGATGGCGGGCGCAACGTCAACTTCCTTACCAAACTCCTGGGCCGTCACGGCATCATGCACACGACCTTGGTCTGCGACACCGAAGCCCTACAGGGAACCCTTCCCGCGTATCAGGAACTCCTGACCGGTTATGAATACAATACCGGAAAAACCTACGCCGAATTTGAGGACGGCGACAAGGTTTCCGAATACGGTCTCAAGGCCCTCGTTGCTGGCGGCGCCATTTTTGCCGCTGCCAAGCTGGGCCTTTTTGCAAAAATCGCGCTCTTCTTTAAAAAGGGGTTCAAGCTGATCGCGATCGGAGTCATTGCCATCGGAGTCTGGATCAAGCGCATCATCACCGGCAAGCGTGCGGACGCGTAAATCCCCCCGGCTAATTGATAGATGATGACAGACGCGCAGACCTTTTATCTGCTCCTGGCCGCCTTCTACCTTTACGAATGCCTGAGCTTCGCTCCCAGCGGATCTCAGGCATTTGCGGGGAAAGGAGGAAAGATCTGGCGATGGCGTGAGCCTGCCTTCCACCTCAGCGGAGCGCATAAGGAGGTCTTCTGCGCGCCCATTATTCCCTGGCCGGGTCTCCTGTCCGTCTTTCCAACCAATCCAGCCACCGCTCCAATCGGCCCTCTTTCCCTGCATCACCTCAGGAAGCGCTCACTTCTCCTCGGCAAGATCACCGCCCCCCTCCGCGAACTCGGGCTCCTCCTCTTTCTCCACTACTTTCTCGTCTTCCCCATTGTCTATTACTACTACCTCGGCACAATCTGGGTCATCGTCGCCATCCTCATGGGGGAACTCCTCGCCTTGATCACCGCTTGCCGATTCTACTGTATCCACAAACGTCTCTTCCCGGAGGCCAAGGGAGAACGGCGCATTGAGACCTTCTTCAACGCCTTCTTCCCCTGGCACAGCATGCGGGCAAGTGACCTCATCGTTCGTAAAATGACAGCCACCTGGAATCCTCTCATTCTCCTCGCGGGCGATGCCCAACACCCGAAAAATACCCGGCAACTCGCTCGCCTTTGGAGAGAAGCCACCTACGCAAATGACACCACTGGTCTCGCATCACTTCTAGATCTCGCCGACATCGACCCCGCTCCCTGGAACCGTCCTCCCGGACTTGATGCCGACCAAAAGTTTTGCCCCATCTGCCGGACCATCTACGACGCCGGTCCCACCACCTGTGTCGACTGCCGGGGAGTCTCACTCCAAGGCAATCAATCTTAAATCCATCACTCCATATGGATCCTTACAAGACTCCCGAAACCTGCCGCGGCTGCGGAGCAACCCACCACTACCGGACTTCCGCAAACCAAATCGCCTTGGCCCTACTCATCATCATTGTCCTGTTGCTCTCCTTGGCTTTCTTCGAATTTTGATTCAAGAGGCATAACCCTCCCCCCTTCCAGGCCCGTCACCCGGGACGACTAAGACTTCGGAACTTCGTTCGCGGTGTAATAGAAAAGACGATTTTGAATCTCAGAGCCGTCCTTTGACTTCAATTTTTCCAGATCAAGTTGGTAAACGCGGCCCGCTTTGAATTGGTCCAACGAGACTTCAATCGACTTGGGACCAATTTTGCGGAGCCCGGTAATTTTGTGATCCTTCTGATTCTCCTGGGGAGAACCGTAGGTCCATTTTGATTGGTAAGTGAATGATTTGAACCGGAGATCCTTCTCCAGAATCTCTGCCCCGGGCTCGCGGGTGAAGGTTAACTTGAATCCCTTTGGAGTAATCTTGAAAGCGGAGATGTCAAAGGGCTCCCTCGCCTCGAGAGGAGTGATCCGCTGCAGGCCTTCGGCCTCTTTGCCCCAACCTCGAACGGTTTGCCCGACGTAGATTTGCTTTCCATCCGGGCTGAAGCGGATGCGATGATTCCCACTGCGCAGTCCTCCGCCATTCAGGAAATGAGTGCAGGCACCTTGAAACTTTCCATTCACTTTCTCCAACATGATCCGCGTGATCCGCTTGCTGTTGTTATCCGGTAAAAGCATCTGTCCCGGGAAGTGGGGAAAGTTCGCGGGGATTTCATAAGGCTCACCAGCCGAGCGGTTCATCTCGCGGTGCGGAACTTGCACCGAAGGCAAAGTCCGGTGCTTGTTATAGGCCTCCAAATTCTCCCGATAGGTGAGGAGGGGATCCTTGTCCTTGGGCCAGCTTTCGTCCCAAACCAAAGCACTGGGGTGACCGTAAAAGTTTCCCTTCTCAAGATGATACAGGGGAGTGGTGGCCCGCCAGTCGCCTTGGTTATCGCCACACCAAAGCACGCCCGCCGAGTCCCGATGAATGCCGTTGTGCATTCTGAATCCGTAGCAAAACGGTGTGAGGTTCCCCTTGGCATCACAATGGAGCGTGCAACCGCGCCATTTGACCGAGGCGAAATTACGACCACGTCGACCAAATTTGGAATACTCACCAAGAGTATGTTCGGCCGTCGGCCCGTTATGAGAGGCGGTCCCAATCGCGATATAATATCCACCCTGGCCATCGTCCGCGATGGTGTTGGTCTCGTGATAATTTCCGGAGAGTCCCCATCCGGAGGCAAAGATCCGGTATTGGTCTGCGGTGCCATCCTTGTCGGTATCCGTCGCCTCGGTGAAGTCCGCCATCTGGGTCACCCGGACCTTGTCGCGCGAGACCGCATCGATCCCGCAGCCATTGTGGAACCCGGTCGCAAAAAGCTCCCACTCCCACTTCGCGACATCCTTGGCCGGAGTGGCACGCATGACGTCGCCCCGGCGTAAAACGGCGAAGAGAGTGCCATCGGGAGCGAAGTCGATCGCGCCGACTTCCGGAGGAACGCCCGCCGGAAACTTGATATCCTCAACTTGATAAGGAGCCGCCAACAGAGGCGCAACGAGAGCGCAGATCAGAAGAAGATATTTCATTTCGAAAGAGATTGGATGTAGAGCACAAGTGAATCGATCTCCTTGTCCTGGAGTTGGTAGGGAGGCATGTAGCCCGGAGGAAAACCTTTGGCGGTCTTCGCGTTGGGAACCTTGAGAGACTCTTTAAGGTAAGAAGAATCAGCTAAAACCGGATCACCGCCTTCGATCGGGCGGGTGGACCCGGCGAGACCTTTCAAGCTCGGTCCGTGCCCCTTTGATCCATCAACGGAATGGCAGGCAATACAGCCATAGGCTCCGAAAACCTGTTCCCCCGCCGTGGCAGACACGCTTTTGATTTTGAGATTCCGATCGAAGCCCTGATGCTTCGAGATCAGCTTCCCTTCGATGGTTTTCTCTTTGGCATCCGTGATGATCTTGAAAGAGAGCGGTTCATCGCCCGGCAAAATCACCTCGGTGAACTCCTGATCCCCAAGCTGGAAGCAAAAGGTCGGGACTCCTGACTTCGAAAGGTCGTAACCGAGGAACCTGGGCTTGGCGCGCTTCTCAGGCTGAGCGAGGTAAAAGAGATTTCCAATCAGCCGCGACCCGTAGTCAAAGGAACGCCGGCCACCTCTCCCCTCCTCACCCCAATACGGGTAGAGATCCAAAAAGCCTCCCTGCCACGCATAGAGCAGGCGACACTCCGTCGTGTCCCAGACATAGGAAAGAGCAGGTCCGTGGTTGACCGCGATTGCGGCCGGAATGACCTTCATCATTTTGTATTCCCCTTTCACATCCTTCCCGCTTCCAGCGTTGTATTTGGGAGATTTAAAAGCCTTGCCGTGATTGGTCAGAACAGCCGGATCCAGCCCCGGATCGGGAACAAAAGTCCGCAGGATGATCGGACCACCCTTTTCTCCCAGCGGAGTCGTGTTGAAAGTCAACGGATCACCGAACGAGGTGGTAATTCCAAGAAGCGAGAGCAAAAGCATGCGCATGGCAGAGATACCCGGCCTACTTGCAATGGTTTTCAAAGAACTCCGCAGCCGCCGTACAATCTTGAGCCAAATCCTCTCCCACCGTCGCTTCGACCGAGACCCCTCCGCGATAGCCGATTCCCAAAAGGTGTTCAAAGAAGGCGATGATTCCCGGAATATCCACCCCGGGCTTTGGAAAACACCGACCCGCTGGATTCGCCAATTGGACCGCGCAAATCAAATCAGCCGCCTCGCGCATGACATCACTGGCCTCCCCCTCCATTGCAAAGTGATAAAAGTCTGCGGCCAGACCAATCTCCGGACGATCGATCTCACGGGTGATCGCCAGAGTCTCTGCAAAGGTGTTTAAAAAATTCGTCTCGGTGTGGTTCACATGCTCCACCGCGATTCGAAGGTCCCAGCCACCTTCCTGAATCACCTCCGCAGCCAAGCGGCAAAACCGAATCATTTGCTCCCGCGCCTCAAGCTCGGACCAACCCACCGGAATCGACCTCGACCCCGGACTCCCAAACACCACCGCCTTTGCCCCCAAATGATCCGCCCGACCCAACGCATGCTCCAGAAAAGACCGCGATTTCTCATCATCCACTTCCGGCCCCACCACTTTTAGAGTCGGTGGCAAAAACCAATTTGCAGAGAGAACCGGCACCTCTGCCTTTCGAAGTCGTTCGGCTGCTTCCAAAAAATCTGCCTCCGGCATCGCGGCTGCTTTGGCCAAACCCGGCTCGATAAAGTCAAGTCCACTGGCTTTAATCAACTCACCATTCTGCAATGGCTCACTCGTCGAAAAATCGGAAACACCAAACTGCCAAAGCGGGGAAACGGAAGTTGTCATCGCAAGGACAGTACCATTTCAACTCTCGCGCGAAAGACGAAATCACGAATCATTGATTTCCAATAAGATTCTGATAGCCCGGTGAGATGAATCACTACCTACGATTCCCTCGACAGCCTGCTCTTGCCACCGCCACAGCAATTTTCACCCTCGCCCTTTCTTCCTGTAGCACGACGAAGGTCCCGCCACTGGCCGCCATGCCTGAAAAGGAAATCACCTACGAAGTGCAAATCTTCGATGTCCCCGCTGATCACCCCTTCGGCGATCAAAAAACCGAAATCCTCTCAGCCGAAGAAGGCACAGCGTTGAAGAAATCATTGAAGAAAGCACCCACTTTCTTCGCCACCACCGGAGGCCGTATCGGAGAGAAAAAAACTCTCAGCAACAAGAAGGAATTCATCTATCCTACCGACTACTCTCCAATAAAATACGCGAAACCCGGGAGCGGGAGTTTCCCAGTCACTCCCGCTACCCCGATTAATTTTGAGACGACCAAAACCGGCACAACCGTTTCCGTCACAGGTCTCAGCACTTCCACGGGAGAAAACCATATCGATATCTTAATCGATCGCAAGATTCTCCTGGGCTTCACCAACTACGGCAAACCCATCACAACCGATGCCACTGATTTCTTCGGGAGAAAAGTTCCGGTTGTCATCACTGAAAACCGAATTGAAAAACCCAGCTTCCGAAAGGATCAAATTAAAACGGTGGCCATGCTTCCTGAAGGGAACTACCTCGCTATCCGCAACATCGGGGCCACCTCCGTGACACCTGGTAAATTCCCCTTCACCGCCAAACGCCCCGCCGGCTTCATCGCCCTCGTCAGGGCGACGACTCGTTAATCATCCCCGATCGATCCTTTCTTCGAAGCCGCGAAGAGAATTTCGAACGTGCCCCGGGCTGACTGCCAAAGGCCAAAAAAGGCCAAAATTGCGGCTGCAAATCCCAGGAACCAGGGAACGAATGGAATCCCATTCACTCCGTCACCAAACTCCTCCACATTCAGCTCATCGAGTTTGAAAAAGTAATAAACGCTCCAGGCTGCCACCAGGGACACCATCCCCAGCATGAGGGCTTTAAGGCCCTCTCCCCTTATAATCCGCATCCGCTCCATCCACGCCTTTCGATAAATCGCAAGCGCGCGATCTCCCTCGATCCCATTAACCTTCAATCGATGAAAGATGGCCTCACGCCCCTCCCCCCAGAGGACCATCTTTAGGACCACGTCATACTGAGGTTCGTTTTCCACCATCGCCAAAGACTAGGGCAAACTCACTCGCGCGTCACCTTCAAGCGAACAAAATCACGAATCCCGTTCCGGAAGGTATAAAACCTCTGCTGTTCATCAGGCGTTGTCGATAAGAGCGAATCACTCACCCCGGACCATTGGGCCAGTCCAGTTGAGTTCTCCAGGACGTAAGTCAGATCTGATTTACGCAGATACCGGGTATATTGGAATCGGCCATCAATGATCTCACAAAGCACGGGAGCGTTCGGAAAATTCGGATCAAGATCGAGGGCATACTCCATGAGATTGTCGATCCCGTCACCATCTTCATCATCGAGAATACCTGTGACCAAGGAGTTTCGGGATGACCAGTCCTGATAGGTGTCGTCAACCGCCACCGTGGCTTCGCTCGTCAGTACTGTTCCACCATCCGTTGCCGTCAAACGATAGCGATAGGTTCCCGGTATCGAATAGGTCACCGTCGGAGATTCCAAACCGGGGGCACTGATCATCGAGAGACCAGGTCCTCCAATTTGTTCCCAAAGAATCGTGGGCATCCATCCTCCCGAAATCGTGCCATTCAGCCTGGCCACACCCGTGACCAAGACCACTTGATGGTTTCCTGCGCTCACCGAAAGACTGGTGCCCGGGGTGCCATTCATGGCACCGGTCCGCCACGCAAAGCGATCATCCCAATTCCGGATCGGACCAAGTGGATCGATGATCTCGATCGAAGACCCGCCTCCATCCGAAATGGGATACCAACTATCATTGTAGGTGAACTTCTGGATGTTACCGGAGAATGGCTCGGGCAAACGAAGGATCACTTCCTCACCTCCATTGGAGAATTTTCCTTCATACTGACCAACCACTGGCAAACCGGTTCCATACTTGCTTTCGAACGCGACTCGATCGCTCACCAAAACGATCATCTCTCCGGGCGCAAGGGTCATTTGAGGAAAGACGAACTGAATGCCCTCCACGAAGCGAACTCCTTCCAACTCCATGGCCGCTACTCCAATATTCTGCAGCTCAATAAACTCAAAGGCTGTTCCTTCGGCGGGATCATACATGAGTTCGGTGATCCGCAGATTCTGCATCAACCCAACAGCGGCCAAATAAGCGGTATCGTCGGCCGGAGTAAAAATCGATTCAACGGCATCAAGACTCATCCCAAAAACAAAGTCACTACTGCCATTGTTGGTTTGATGAACCTCGGCTGTGATGACATTGATGCCACTCACGAGCGCCGTCGCGGGCACCATGAAGGGCCCCTCCAAAGTGGCGTCACCACTGGAGTCGGCAAAGGTATCGTAGCTGGGATTCTCCTCAATTCCCTGTCGATAAAGCGGCTGACCGTTGAGATAGACGACAACTCCGTCATCGATGACGGCCTGGATGAACAGATCTGTCGATTCCAGATCACCATTATAGGTAAATTCACTCCGGAAATAGTAGGTCGGAATAAAGGGATCATTGTCATCGGGATCGACCAGTTCGGTAACGATCCCGGGAGCGGGCAGAGTATCGCTTTCAAAACCAATCAATCCGGCTCCGCTCTCCCATGCGGAATCATCAAATCCAACCTCTCGCCAGGACGATCCGAAGTCCGTGCCCGAATCGTCATACTTCCATGTTCCACCCAGAGTGATGAGGGAATAATTGTTTGTCGTCGTTGTCCCGTCAGAGCTTCCATTCGCACGTCCGGGTGTCGGAAGAAGAGCAACTTGAATCGTGCTCGAGCCATCTGGAATCCTTACGTACGAAGTATCTTCAACTTGGGAGGTAAAGGCCACCAGATCGATCTCATCAAGCTGTGCGGTAGAGAGCGCGACATTCCGGGAACTCGCGCTCATCGAGAAATCCAAAGCCACAAATCCACCGGCCCCCACAAAAGTCAGCGGCGGAATGGCATACTGGTCCACTTCCCCGCCGGGATTCTCGGTCAGGTAAAGTCCGCCCAGCGAAATTGGCGTGGTTCCGGGATTGTAGAGTTCTACAAAGTCATCACAAATCACCACTCGTGAATTGGCGACCCATTCGTTGATTTTCAAAAGACGCACATCACCGGTCCCGGCAGCCATGTTCCCGGCCTCCGGAGTCGGCAATCCCAAACCCCAATCACTTGTCCGGCCCAGGCGGCTCAAACTATAATCTGTGAGCTGATTGCCAAAGGTCACCGAATCCACGACAGAGACACCGTTCAGCAGGTAGAAAGTCTCACCGTCACGGTCCAGGGAGAACCCGGACCCAAGCTCAACCCGCAGGTATCCCTTGGCAGGAAGCTGGGTGCCCGGCGGGAACATCGTGCCGGGCATACCGCTCGGATCATCGGATATCACCAAACCACTCAGATCAAAAGAAGAGGACCCGGAGTTATAAAACTCAACCCAATCAGCTCCAACCGAAGGGTCCGCCACGATTTCATTAATGCGAACGACAGGCGGCAGCGCCTCTGTCACGGTCCAGCTTTGAGAAGCATTTGGGGTCTCCTGCCAAACACTGTTGCTGTCCTTTCCCAGAACCTCAACCTGATAAGTGCCAGGAACCAGACCGGTCAACATGATGGCATTTGCGATGTCAATATCGGCGCTCCAGAGTCCGCCATTTAAGCGCCAGCGATATTCCGTCGTAAAATTCCCGCTCTCAATTCCGGAGATCCCGGGCATGTGAACGATCAGGTTTGCCGTGGTCTCATCAGTCAAGGCAGGAGGCTCGCCCGATACGGTGGCGCCCCGGGGAACCTCAGCCCCCATGTCTGCTCCATTGATCCCGGAGCCGATGGCCGGGGATCCCGCAAGCAGGCGATAGTCCAAGCCATCGCGATCCACAAAAGCGGGATCAAGGTCGAGATTGTTCACGCCATAAATATGCTCGGCAGCAGGCAGGATGTTATGATCCGCCACGATATTCGGCAACTCACCCCCGGCACGAGGGTGATCGGGAAAGCGGAAAACCACCGCGCTCTCAATGAAAATATTCCCGCGGCAAAAAACATCACTTCCAGCATCAACATTTGACCGGAGAGGCTCTCGGAAGTTGATCGCTCCGAGTGTCGCCTTCCGCACGACGTTGTTTTCAAAAATCGCGTCCGCTTCGTTCTTCAGTAACAGGGCATGATCGACATCATCAAAGATGTTTCTCACGACGGTGATATGGGCGTCTCCATCCGTCGCGATAGCATTGGACGTGCTGGCGCGATTGGGGTCATCCGTGTGAATATTCAGGAAAGTATTTCCTTCAATATGGGCGTCGATCCCATCGAGATCCAAGCAGTCATCGGTGCCACCCTGAAAAAGATTATTCAATACGTAGATAATGGGACCAGGACGACGACCGCCGGAGAAATCAATGATGTCATTGTAGCCCGACGAGGTCTGAAACACGTTCCCGATCAAATTAAAGAACTCATCTCCCCCGAGAGCCGATCCGTGAATCACCTCGCTTCCGCTGGATGATGGAAAATCACAATTCAAAACATTCATCTTGGGATTCCTCACTTCCAATACGGTTTCTGTCGTTCCCCGCCACCGAACCCCGTCGAGAGTCAGTCTGGCATTTGTCACTTCCACCGAATGACCGCCCGCCGTCGAGAAGTTCTGATCCAGCTCAATCATGCGATTATCCTCATCAGTGTTCGTAAACACCACCCCCGTCCAGGTATCACCGCTCCCGGGAAGAACGGTAAACTGAATCTTCTCGTATTGAGTACCCCCGGCATCCAACTGTCCCAACACAGTCAGTTCCGCACCTTGACCAAAGAAGAGGCTTGTCCCCGGCTCGACCGTGAGAGTTCTGCCAACCGGAACGACAAGATCGGCATCGACGAGATACGGCCCTTCGTCCGCGGTCAAAGTTGTATCGGCTGCGAGAGTTCCGGAAATTGCCGCAGTATCGCCATCGTCATACCACATCTCAAGCGAGACAATTTCGATGACTTCCCCTTGATCGTTCAAGGCTTCTACGAACACCCGGTTCATCCCCGGGTTCAAATACGAATCTTCAGCAACGGGCTGACTCCTGTCTCTTATACACATCTGACGCTGCCGACGATCTAC
>CAJXVQ010000157.1 GCA_913060685.1 uncultured Verrucomicrobiales bacterium | reverse complement strand
ATTCCTTACCCACGGACTTCACCAGTCCGATCACTCCCGCCTTGCTGGTCGAGTAACACGACATGCCGGCGTTCCCCTCCTTTCCTGCAATCGAGGCGATGAGCAGCACTCGACCGTAGTCGCGCGGCCCCATGTGCCGCACCGCCTCGCGGCATGTCAGGAACGAGCCACGGACGTTGACCGCCTGGACCTGATCGAACCCGGACAAGGGCACATCCTCGATTTTCACTCCATTCGGCCCGACGATTCCCGCGCAGTTCACCATCACATCAAGACGACCCGCCGCAGCAAGAATTTTCGTAAAGGCCGTCGTCACGGATGTTTCGTCTGCCACATCCATCGGCTCGAATTCGCAGCCGAGCCGCTCGGCAGCAGCAGTTCCTTGTTTCTGGTCGCGGTCGACGATCCACACCCGTGCGCCCTCCTGTATCAGGCGTGTTGCGATGTGCAGGCCCAGGCCGTCGGCGCCACCGGTGATGATGGCGACCTGATCTTTGAAGCGTTCGTTTGTCATATGCATTTTCTGATAGAATTAAATTGAGTTGGCATCATTTGCGCGCACCTCCTGCCGCGGGGTGCCGAGGCCATCCCCGGTGACGAGTGGTTTCATGCTGAAACCTCCTTCCCGCAGGATTCACAAAGAAGATCAAACAAGCGGAAGGCCTCATTTTCCGTTTCCGGATCGAGATTGAATCCAACCGGGCCGCGTATGATGCAGTTTGGGAAAACACCCTGCCGGTGCAGCAGTGCCTTTTCCACGCTCAGGTAACCGTCGAGTCCATGCTGCAAGGAGATCAACGGGGCGATGAGCCCCTGAAGTTCGGTGGCCCGCTGCAGGTCCCCGGCCTCCAAGGCATCCCACTCGGCACGAATGGCCCAGAGAATTTCGGTTCCCGGCATGGTGCCGAATATCCCGCGCTGGTAGGAATCGAGCAAGGCGATGCCGCCACTGCCCTCGAACACTCTCAAGCCGGGACCACCCCCGTCACGGAGGAGGCTGAGGTTCGGCCCTAACGGCTCCGCCTCCGGCTTGAAAAGAACGCGATCACCGAAGCGTTGGTGCAGATCCGCCTGCGTTTCAACCGGCAGGGGTTCGCCAACATAACCGCTGGCATCCTGCACGATGATCGGCAAGTGCGTGGCGGCGATGATCGCTTCGTAGTAGCGGATCTTTTCTGAAAGCAGGGCGCGGGAAGCGGCCGGAGGAATCGCCATGAGCGCATCCACTCCGGCGTCGGTGGCAGTGCGGACATGCCGGACGGCCTGCACCGTGCTCTCGTCGCCGACGCTCATCACCACCGGTCCGCGGTCGGCGTTAAACTGAACGAGCCGCTGCGCGAGTTCATCGCGCTCGGCATCGGTGAGCCGGAGGACCTCAGTGACCATTGCGGCCACGACGCCATGCGCGCCATTTTCATAAGCCCAGTCGACTTCTCCAGCGAGAGTTTCCCAGTCGATCGATTCGTCGGTATGGAAGGGTAATTGCAGCACCGGCAGGACGCCGGCAAGTGATTGATTCTTGTTCATGATGAATTCTACCAGTCTCCCACCGCACCATCGGAATAGAAAACGCGCTGGAGTTGTTCCTGTTGGAAGGGGTGCTTCGCAATCTCCTCCTCGTTGAGTTCGACGCCAAGGCCAGGCAGGGAGTTGGGAGTCACAGTGCGGGTTTTGGGATCGACCTTGAATCCCTCTTGTACGACATCGTCGCGCCACGGCACATCGTTATGAACGCTTTCACAAATCACATAGGAAGGCGTGGCAAATCCCAGCTCGATCGAGGCAGCGGTACTCACCGGCCCCTGGGGATTATGAGGAGCAAGCGCAACCCGATAGGCTTCCGCCATCGCAGCAATCCGGCGCGCTTCGGAAAGTCCTCCACAGTGGGTAATGTCCGGTTGAAGAACTGAACAAGCCCGTTTCTCCAGCACCTCGCGGAAGGCATGCTGGGTGACGAGCCGCTCACCGGTGGCGATAGGCGTTTTCACCGCGTCCTGGATGCGGGCAATGTCGTCGATCGATTCCGGCCAGCAGGGTTCCTCGAAAAAGTAGAGATCATAGGGCTCGAGCGCCTTGGCAAACTGCATTCCCATACGGGGTGAAGGTCGGGCATGGCAATCAACCATGATGTCGATATCCGGCCCGACCGCCTCGCGCATCGCCTCGACACATTCTGCCGCGTAGCGCACCGGGCGGGCACCCTCGAGCGGCATGGTCGGCGGAACGGCCATCGATTTAAAGGCGGTAAAACCATCTTCCACCGCTTCCTGGGCGAGCTCTCCGAAGCGTTTGGCATCGGAACAATCGGTTTCATAAAAATCCTCCATGCGACCACCGCCAAGGTGACAGTAAAGCCGGATGTGGTCGCGGACCGGTCCGCCCCAAAGCTGGTGCACCGGTACTCCGTGGACTTTTCCGAGGATGTCCCAGAGCGCCAGATCAATGCCGCTGATGGCGGTACCGCGCACGATTCCGTTGCCATGCCAGAAATGCTGCCGGAACATCATTTGCCAGAGGTGTTCAATGCGACGTGGGTCCTCGCCGATCAGAAGCTCGCTAATGTCCTCCACCGCCCCGACCACCGCGCGGGTATGCCACTCGAGGGTCGCTTCACCCCAGCCATACAGCCCGGATTGGTCGGTGACCACCTTCACAAAGACCCAATTACGCATGCGCGCATGGCAGACGTGGGTTTCAATCCGTTCGATTTTCATGAGCGTCGGTGTGAGGTAATTGACCTGGGGTGATTCACGGCCCGATTTATAGAGAGATCTTCGGCGGGTGGGAATGAAATGAGCCCGTGAATATCATGCACAAATCCGACATTTCCGCGAGCCCATTGGGATTCGGGCCTCGAAGCGCTTCGTTCAAGAATCCACAAATCCGCGCACTTGGCGAATGCGGCGATAGCTGGCGGGTGGGAGTCCGAAGCGGCGTTTGAAACTTCGGGAGAAATGGAAGGGACAGTTGAAGCCGCAGTGCTCGGCGATTTCCTCGACTGTCGTCTCCGGGTAGGCAAGCATGCGGGAGGCCCGCTGGAGCCGGGCTTCGATCAGCCAAGCTTTCGGGGTCGTCCCGGTGTGCGTCTTGAACAAGCGGCTGAAGTAATCCACGTTGAGGCCACAGGCGGTGGCCCACGCGGCGATGGAGACATCTTCGCCGAGGCGTTGCTGAATCCATTCCTGCGCGGCGAGGACATGTTGGGTTGTCTTTTCATTGCCTTCGGCCGCACCGGGGTCGGGTCCGAGGGCCTCCTGTAGTTCCGCCAGCCAGCGGAAGATGGCGCCGGTGACGTGCAGATTGCGCCAACGACTCTCGGCCTCGAATGCTTCGAGCACCGCGGCGAACCCTTGCTCGTACGATTTCCTGTCCTGTAGTCGGTAATGACGTTGGTAGGCGTGCCGAAGCAGCACGTTCGCGGTATCGTCCCGACTCAACGAGAGGCAGGCCGACAAGGTCGTCTGCGGTCGGGCCGAGTCCTGGGTGCACGAGAAAACGTCCCCCCCACGCCACACCACCATCTCGCCCGGCTTCAGCGGCACAGCCACGCCATTGATTTCCGCAGTACACGAACCGTCCTTGAGATAGAAGAAACAGATGAGATCAGACCCGAGACGCGACGGTTCGATGGACCAGTCCGGATCCCCGCCCCAGCGCCCGAACCATTTCACCCGCAGCCCGAGGGAGGTCTCGAACTGCGGCTCCCAGTCATGGTGATAGGGTAGGTCGGTCATGTGATTCTCAATTTGTACCATCTCTGCCGCAAGTTGCAGGCCTAATAAACCGCGCGTCCTCCTGAGAGATCGAAGGTGAATCCCGTGTTGAAACTTGCTTCCGGAGAAACGATCCAGCAGACCATCGCAGCCATCTCGTCAAGCGTTCCGCAACGCTTCATGGGAATCTTATCGGTCATGTATTTCACTTGCTCCGGCTCCACCTTGTCTACCATGGCCGTGCGGATGACCGCTGGCGCGAGACCGTTCACGGTGATGCCGGTCTCCGCATATTCCTTACCCACGGACTTCACCAGTCCGATCACTCCCGCCTTGCTGGTCGAGTAGCACGACATGCCGGCGTTCCCTTCCTTCCCTGCGATCGAGGCGACGAGCAGAACCCGCCCGTAATCGCGCGGCCCCATGTGTCGCACCGCCTCGCGGCAGGTCAGAAACGAGCCGCGAACGTTCACCGCCTGCACCTGATCAAATCCGGATAAAGGAACGTCTTCGATTTTCACCCCGTTCGGACCGACGATTCCGGCACAGTTCACCATCACATCCAGCCGACCCGTTGCCGCGAGAATTTTCGAGAAGGCTGTCGTCACGGATGTTTCGTCGGCCACATCCATCGGCTCAAATTCGCACCCGAGCCGCTCGGCCGCGGCCTTACCCAATTCCTCGTCGCGGTCCACGATCCACACCCTCGCGCCCTCCTTTATCAGACGTGTTGCAATGTGCAGGCCAAGCCCGTCGGCTCCACCGGTGATGATGGCGATCTGATCTTTGAAGCGTTCATTTGTCATATTCGTTTTTTGATTAGGTTAAATTGAGTTACCTGAATTCTGACGAGTCCATACAGACTTTAATCTCAGAAAAATGCAGGCCGCACCCCTCTTGTCCGTGGACCAACGCATGGCTGAGGTGGATTTCAATGCGGTCGATTCTCACAAGAGTTGGGTAGGGTCAGATCGCCTAATTCCTACTTCTACCGGATTTTTTTGCCCAAGGGAATGAAGCTACTGCCACTTTCTCATGAATAAATCCGACTTTTCGCCTCCCTGGAAATTCGGATCTCAAAGAGCTTCGTTCAGGGATCCACAAATCCGCGCACTTGGCATTCGAGACCTTTCTTAAGCTGGCACCAAACACGCCGGCGGCCCATCGCTACCTCGCGAGGCTCTACCGCACCAGGCTCGGACGCAGAGATCTCGCGTCCACGCATTCCTTCCACCTCAAGCAGATACAGGATCAAAATAGAACGGGACTCACACCTGATGCCGAACCGGAGAATTCAACGCCATCCATCCCGACATCATTCGTAAATACTGTCGCGATATCTTCCCGCCCCGGACCATCGGTCGACCCCGTTCAATGATGGAAGGCGCGAGGCCGATGCTTCGAATCCCAAAGGCTACTTCGAAAACGATAAGGCGGCGCGGCTTGGTCGCGACTCTGACTGGATTGGCGAAGGGAAGGGCAAAGTCGTGAAAATCGTGGCGCAGCTTCTCCCCAACCTGCCCAGCGAACTCAATGGCAAGCCGGAGCATTACCGCATCGTTTTCATGGAACGAAATCTGGACGAGGTGGTGGCATCGCAGCGGACCATGCTCGACCACCAGGGGAGCAAGGGAGCCGGGCTCGACACAGCGGCGATGGCGGCCATGATCGATCCCATGCGCCATCGTGAAAAGGCACCTACGAACTGAACTATTGACCACCGAAATGACCCCAATTAATCCCAATTATGATGTCACGATTATCGGAAGCGGACACAACGGCCTCGTAGCGGCTTGCTACCTCGCCAAGGCTGGCTTGTCCGTCCTGATGTTAGAACGCAACGCCGAAATCGGCGGCGCCACGCGATCGAAACAAATTTTTGAAGGCGTGGAGGCCCGGCTCTCCGTCTATTCCTATCTGGTCAGTTTGTTTCCAGAAAAGATCGTCGCAGACCTCGGGCTCGATCTGGAATTGCGCTCCCGCAAGACTGAATCCTGGACGCCTTCCCTCGACAATGGAAAGCGCCGTGAACTGCTTCTTCGCTCCGGCGACCCCGACTCGAACCGGGCTGCCTTCAAGGCATTGACTGGCAGCGATGACGACTACCGGGGCTACCTCAAACTGCAGGAAATGCAAGAGAGCCTGGCCGCGGTCATTTGGCCAAGCCTGACCGAGCCACTCGTGACCCGTAGTCAGATGCGGGGTCGCCTGGATCGCGATGGCGAGAAAGCGTGGCAGGCCATCATCGAGGAACCGCTGGGCAAGATCATCGAAGACCTCATCTCTGATGACCTCATCCGCGGAATCGTTTTCACCGATGGCCGGATCGGCATATCGACCTACCCGCACGACCCAACCCTGCTTCAGAACCGGTCGTTTCTCTACCACGTCATCGGCAGGGAGACGGGCGAGTGGCGCGTTCCGGTCGGTGGCATGGGTGCGCTTGTTGATCAATTGCTGCAGGTGGCGAAAGCCACCGGTAAAGTGACCATTCAAACCGGGGCCGAAGTGTCGGCCATCAACCCGGGCGCAAGCGGTTCTTCGATCGGGTTCGAGATTGATGGCGATGAGCGCGAGGTCGAGGCCCGCTTCGTCCTCTGCAATGCCTCCGCCCAAGTGCTCGATCGCTTGACCGGGTCCCACAACGAGGCACAGGCAAACGACATCGAAGGTGCCGGGTTCAAAATCAACATGTTGCTCGAGAGACTTCCGCAACTCCGCTCGAATCTCTGCCCTGCCAGCGAGGCCTTTGCTGGAACCGTTCATATTGATGAAGGCTACGAACAGATGTTGGCTTGCTACCATCAAAGCATGGCCGGCGAAGTGCCCGATAAGCCCCCGGGCGAAATCTACTGCCACACCCTGAGCGACGATTCCATTCTATCCGATGATTTGAAACAGCGTGGTTTCCACACCTTGACAATGTTTGGACTGGACATGCCCTACCGCCTTTTTGAGGAAGACAACGAGCGCGTGCGGGGCGAAGTTCTGGCGAAATACCTGGCGGGGATCAACGAGCACTTGGAGGAACCGATCGAATCCTGCCTTGCGAAGGATGCCAATGGTGAGCCTTGCATCGAGGCGATGAGCCCGGTCGATCTGGAGAGGGCCATCCACCTGCCCAAGGGCAACATCTTCCACGGCGACCTGACCTGGCCATTTACCGACGACGATGATGAGGTCGGCACTTGGGGTGTCGAGACCGGGCATCCGCAGATCTACATCTGTGGCTCATCGGCAAAGCGCGGAGGGGCCGTGAGCGGAATCCCCGGCCACAACGCGGCCATGAAAGTTTTGGAAGTGATCTCGGAACAGCAAACTCCCCTCTCCCGGACGCTCACTCCTGAGCCCTGAAGCCAGCGAAAAACTCCAAGTCGAAAATGAGGATGGGGCTCGTGCTCGACAAGACGGAGTTGTCATTCCGCTGCAACATGGGCGTCCTTGCGGACTATCAGCAGTTCGCCGCCGAATCGGATTCGGACGGTGTCCGACTTGAAGGAGTTTCGCCGACCGACTTCCGACCGTCCTCGATGCGATCGGTCAGCGCAAACCCGACCACCACTTTGATGGCAAGTCCCGCCATCCCCTGATCGAAGGCAAAGTCAAAGCGCACTCCCCCAACCTCCATTGGTCTGAAGGCGGTTCCACGGGAGAATGGGCCGTCCGATCCGGCGACTTCAAGCTTCTTGCAAGCGAGCCAAACGCAAAGCTCCCCGCTCCAAGAAATCGCCCCTTCCCGACCTTGGCAGGTCTACGAAGAAATCGCAAAACAGCTCGGCCTCGATGACGGTCTCCGTCGCCGCCAGGCGCAATGGTCCATCGCCCGAAAAAAACGCGGCCGGGCCCGCCGCATCTACGGAGAATAAAAAAATGCCATCAACAAGATCTGTTACTCGACTTCGAAGACCTGGTAGTAGCGCTCGGTCGCATCCGAGATTGCAGGATTTTCATCAATGAAGGTCGTCGTTTCACTCTCGATCTCCCCGACTACGCTGTCCGTCACCTCGATCCAGTTTTGGAGGTCATCCGAATAATTGATCCCATAGATCTGACCGGGTCTCGAGCGCCAGGTAATACCGACCCGGTCTGCCTCAAGTTCCGACGTATCGATGTTCACAATTTCGAACTGCTGCCCCGGACTTCCACTTGGCAGAAGCACCACGTGGCTTAATCCCACCCGGATCCCGCCGTAATGGCTCAGCATTTCGATCCCGAGGTAGCGAGTCGGTGCGATACCAGCGAGGTCATAAATGCCGTTGACGGCCTCGCCTGCGACGCCGCTTGCCTGCGCGAGCGTCCGGGTATCGCCAAACCCTGTCCACCCGCCGCTGGCGAAATCATAGGCTGTCGGCGTCCCGCCGACCTCTGGTGGTGCCACGGTTGGTGTCGTCGCAGTGTAGAGTTTAAATTCGTTCATGCCGCGATCAGTCGCGGTGTTCTCGTTGACGTTCCACAGCAACAGAGTGGCTAAATTGCTAACTTCGCCGAAATCGAGTACGAGCCACGTCCCGTTCGGGGTGGTTCCCGGCACTTCGAATCCCTGCCAGTCATCTGCCCAGGCGTTGGAGTGGGTCCAGGTTGTCGGATCTTCGGGTGTGGCCCCCCTAAAGATGGAGTTATCGGCAATTTTCAAGATCGAACCGTTGGCATCGAGACTGTCGCCCTGGTGAAATCCGAACACTGCCGTGATTGGAACCACCTCCGGCTCCACCGGGTCCGGAGGATCGACCGGATCCCCCAGAGTGATCGCCTTCTCATCTTCCACATCAGTGAAAGCGATTTCAGCAAGACCGACACGGGTTCCTCCGTGGTTGCTCAACAGCTTCAAGCCGATGTAGCGCGCGCCTGCGGCGTCCGAGACGTCGTATGCTTGTCCAGGGTCGCCAATTTGGATTCCCATCGCGAGTTCGGAACCACCCAGGGCCGTCCAGCCACCACTCGCGAAATCGTAAGGGGTCACGACGCCCCCTGTGTCGGGCGGTGCGATCGTAGGATCCGTCGCATAGAAAACTTCAAACTCTCTGGTACCGCGGTCAAGAGCATTGGTCTCCTCGACATTCCACAAATACATCGTTTTGAGATCTGCCACCGGTCCACCCAGGTCGAGCACTGCCCAAGTGTTATTTTCTCCGAAAGTTGGGACGGTGAATCCTTGCCAGTCATTGGCCCAAGCCGTATTGCCAACCGTCCAGGTTGTCGGGTTATCGGCGTCGGACTTGTCCATGCCGGTGCCATTGATCGCAGACAAGACCGAGCCGTCTCCGTCGAGGCTGTCGCCCTGGTGGAAGGCTTCGATGCCGGCGATCGGAATCTCGGCCGCCCCAGCGGTCGCAAGCGCGGCAGAGGTCAGGAGGAGAGATCGGATGATTATAAATTTGCTTGGAAATAACATGATTGTCGAGGGCTTCAGGTTGATGCTTGGTATGGCTTCCGCCGATGAGTGAATGCACGCAGCGTTTAGCAAATTTTAGATGAAGCCACAAGCAGATCGTAATCGCAGGCTCGACACGTGGCACAATAGCCGTTTGGTTTTTGGCTCGATCATCCGAACTCCGCTACGAAAAAGTTCACCGCCATCGCTGATCGTCCCACCTCAGGGTTCGACATCCGGGGGTGGCACGCTATGTCTTGACCCAAGTCGACGATCAAGAATGAAGATCCAGTGCCCCAGCCCTACCTGTGACCAGAGCCTAAGCGGCCGCAAATCCGACATCGGTCAGCGGGTGAGATGCTCCCAATGCGACCACTCCTTTATTTGGACCGATCGATTCTATTCCGGCGAGTCCTTCATCATCTACGACCTCGAAACCACCGGCCTCAGCCCGGACTACGACGAGTTCATTCAGATCGCAGCCGTCAAATTCAAAGCAGGCTGCCTCTGCCCCAGCGATTCCTTCTTCAGCTTTGCCAAGCCAAGGCGTCGTATTTCATCATTTATCGAAAGCTACACCGGCATCGGAAATCGGGACGTCACAGATTCACCAAGGCCCGAGCAGGTCCTTCGCGATTTCGCGGCCTGGTCCGATGACGCCACCCTGATCGCTCACAACGCCAAGCGTTTCGACTCGAAGTTCCTCGAGGCCACCTGTCAGCGTCACGGACTTCCCAGTCGTGAGATCGACGCGATTGATTCGATCGGAATCTCAAAAATGATGTTCGGCAAAACAAGGGGGACCGGCCATTCGCTCGATCACGTGAAGAACCGGCTCAGGCTTCAAGAGACCACGCTTCGACGTCACGATGCCCGGGGAGATGTCGACATCCTTGGGCGCGCCATCCAAGTCATGCACCATCATCTGGAACTCGATAATTCCTTCAACGGAGTCCCCCGGCATACCACCCGACTACCCATCGTCTGACTGCGGCAGGGATCCCCGATCCAAGAAAACAATTCCGCGTCTTTGATCTCGAACATGAGCAGGCCCGGCGTATTTAATTGTTTCAAATAGCCGTTTTAAATCAGGGTGAAAGCTTGCGGATTGTTTCCGAAAGAGCATCGAGCCCACGTCCAATTTTCTTAAAAAACGAGGGATCGTGCTTCACGACCATGAAATTTGGATGCTGTGCCCAGATTAACCGCAGCCGTGAATTTAGATCCACCGCTTCATCCATCGTCTCGCTGCGGATGGGGTTCCCGCCCTCAATCCCCATTCCGCCGACGGCAGCGCTTTCGAAAAAAATGACAGCGTCGTAGCGTTCCAGTTCCGCCTTCAGGCTGGTTTCGAGCGCTTCGAAAAAGCCCTCTGGCACGCCCGGCCAGTAAACCGCGCCGTCGACGGTGCCACGGTCGCAGAGTAATACGCGCTCCGGATAAAGCGCTGCCTGGACATCCTCAAGGTTTCGCTGAACGTGATAAACTGCCTTCTGGGCCGCCATCCGTGCATGCTCTTCCGCTTCGCGGGGGAATCCACCGGAGAAGATCATCGTGGCCGCTTCCGGAACGATCACAATCTGCTCGCCGATCTCCCTTCGGAAAAAGTCGACGGCAGTTGTCTTGCCACCGCCCGGCCCCCCGGTCACAACCACTCGCCGTCTTTTCTGATTTTTGCTTTCACTCATGGCTCATGATCGGATGATGGAAGCGTCCGGCGCAAGCCCCGCAATGCCTAAATACGCAGATGCAATCAAAGAAAATACGAATCCAGTCCCTTGAACGACGGGAAGGCCTTATCGGCGGTCACCAGTTGGAAGCCGGAACGGACGGCGAATGCTTCGATCAAAGCCCGGCCTGGCAACCCGTGGGAATTCCCCGCGGCGACGGCCGCGCTCCGGACCCCGACGACACCTGACAGGCAGGCCATTCACCTGCCAAAAAAACCAGCACCTCATCGAAGCCATCACCAAGACGACGGCCACCCAACAAAGGTCAACTCTCCGGCTGGTAAGCCCTATCGAGATGCACGTATCCCCCGTCGGGATAGATAATTTGCCCGGTCGTGTGCGCTGAGCGTTCGGAGGCGAGGAAAACCACGGTATTGGCCATTTCCTCCGCCGTGGTCATCCGGCGGCCCAGCGGAATCCGCGCGCTCATCTCATCGAGAAATTTCTTGGGAGCATCCGTCGCCGCAGCCAAGGATTCATACATCGGGGTATACACTTCCGCCGGCACCACGGCATTCACACGGATACCGTGCTTTGCGAGATCCAAGGCCCACTCACGCGTGAGGGCATTCATCGCCCCTTTCGACGCGGCGTAACCTGAAGTCCCACCCTGCCCCGTGACAGCCACCTTCGAGGAAACATTCACAATAAATCCCCGCGATTCAATCAAGGCTTCCAAGGCGAAGTGCGTCAGCGCGAAGACATGCAGGAGATTCTTTTGCATCGATCCCAGAAAATCCCTTGGACTGTCTCTCAACGAAACCTGGTCATTGATGCCCGCGTTATGGACAAGTCCGTCAATTCGTCCGTAGGCCTTCAGAGTCACTTCAATCGCATTTTGGCAAGCCTCTTCCGAAGTCAGCTCCGCTTCGACAACCAGTCCCCGACCACATTTCTCAATGAGCGCACGCCCAACATCCGGAGAGCGCCCAACAATCACCGGAATCGCGCCTTCAGCAGCAAAGACTTCCACACAAGCCGCTCCGATCCCCTTGGCACCTCCGGTGACAATGACCACTTTGTTTTCCAATTGAAGGTCCATCAATCAGTTACTCATCAGAAAGCCTGTTCTCTCAGAAATTCAGGCCGCTGGTCGAAATTGAACCGACGACCTATTCAATAGGTGCGTATCGCCGGGGGTGAGATCTTGCTAACATTGTAGCGTCGAAGACAAACAAGAAACCAAATGCCCTCCCACCCATCGAAAGCAATCCCCAGTTCACAAGACTGAAAGAGCCACACTGTTCAGCAATAACACATGCTAACGCCACCTCCACTCACCCCTACAGCAAAGAAAAAGCTCAACGTGCGGCCCTAACCCGCAATGTCACGATCCTAGAGCGTCTGGGATGCCTTGATGAGGCGGGTATGATCCTGCTCCGAAAGGGCTTGGCTCCGACCATCACAAAAGGCCCGTGTGCTTGCGAGATCGTGACCGGCGATCACATCACCAAGTAATCTCGCAAAATCTGCAGACTGGTGTGCAAAAAAAGCAGAGCCGCTCAC
>CAJXVQ010000156.1 GCA_913060685.1 uncultured Verrucomicrobiales bacterium | reverse complement strand
TCTACACAGAGTAGATCGTCGGCAGCGTCAGATGTGTATAAGAGACAGCCTTAAAAATGCCCTTCGCGAGCTTCTTCTGCCACACGGTATCGTATTCGAGCAGCGGGATGTGGAGGAAAGACAGCACGGGCGATGTCGATGGTTTCTGTGCCGCGAGCCATTTCTCCTGGGCCGCTTGCACGCCCTGCGTCGTCGTGTTGAGGCAGAGGAGTTCCATGAGTTCGCGGTCGTCGGCTCCGATGATGGGGATGCGGTAGTTCCCTCCGTCATGTCCGCCACGGTAGAGGCTGTGCTTCGCCTCGGTCAGCGTGGACTGCGCTGTCGCGTAGTCGTCGAGCTGGTCGTGATTCCCCCAGTTGAAGAGCCACGGTATTCCCAACGATTCGATCTTCTCGAGCGAATACTCGAAAAATTCCTGGCCCAGCCCGCCCGGGTTGTCACTCCAGAGGTCGCCGGTGATCGCGAGCAGATGCGGATCGGTATTTTCGACCATGCGCTTCATGTCCTCGACCGATTTCAGGTCCGCCTTCTCGCCGTACTTTTTGCGGTTGCAGAAAAAATGGATGTCGGTGAACTGCAGGATGCGCAAGGCGTCGCCGGCAACCTCGAGTTTTGCGGTCCGGGGGAGATCCTTTTTCGCGTCCGCGAGGCCCATCGACATCGCCGGGCGGAGATCCTGAGGGCCGGCTTTGGAGTGGGTAGCGGACACGCCTGCGGCGACAGATGCGGAAAGAAATTGGCGTCGGTTCATCATACTGATCACTGGTTGCTGGGCACCTGGGTCCCCTATCTTAAAATGTGATATCTCCCAGACAACAACAGATCCTATAAATCGTCCGACTCTTTAAAATGCGACTCTTTAAAATGCAGCCTTGAGCAATTTCTGAATCATCGGCTCCATGGCGTCAGCCCAGACTTCAAAACCTTTCTCGGTGGGATGAACGGTATCTTTGATCAACTCCTTGTTCAGGGTTTTGTCTTTGTTGAGAAAGGCATGGCCGATATCCAGGTAAAAGAGAGTCTTATCGTCGTGTAGCTTACTGATGATCGTGTTGACCTCGTCGTTGCGTGCCCGGAGCGGATCATCCACTTCTTTGCCACGTGGAAAGATGCCCAGCAGGAGAATTTTCGTCGCTGGTAATCGCTTTCTGAGCTCCTTGGTGATGGCCTCAATGGCATAGGCCGTTTCTTTGGGCTTTTCGTCACGTCGGACAGCCGTGTTGTTTGTGCCGATCAGAAGCACCACGAGTTTCGGTTTGATTGTCTCCAACTTGCCATGCTGCAAGCGCCATAGAATGTGTTCGGTGCAGTCGCCGCTGGAGCCAAAGTTGTATCCGCCACGCTCTTCGTATCGTTCTTTCCAAACAGGGGTGCCGGCTCGTTCAAAACGGAAGATGATGGAATCGCCGATCATGAGCAAATCGACCTTCTTCTTTGCCAGACCATTGGCCAGATCGTTGTGTCGCTTCATCCACAAGGGCCAGCCTTTGGTGACGGGACGATTGACCGCCTGAGTGGCGGGAATATCTGTTTTGTAATCGAACGCCTTTTCTTGGGAGAATGCGGTCGCAAAAGAAGTGAGCACAATTAATGGCCAGAATAAATAGTTGATCATATTATTAAAATTTTGCTGTTGAGGTGAAGGGTATCTCTCACCCTTTCCAATTCAAGCCCTCTGGCACGGGCGAGAGAATCTCGTGGCCCGCACCGGTGACGCAAACCATGTCCTCAACACGGATGCCCCCGGGGCTCACCGTAAATCCCAATCCTGGGCCGTGAAAGTTGTTCTTGGGCTGGAGTCCTTGAAGTCGGTGTCCCATTCAGACACAAACCGTGCACACCCGATCTCATGGGTTTGAAATCCCATTCTTTGGACCCTTGTCACATCAGGACACTTTCGCCAAGCAATCGCCCTGGTGTCAGCCCGCTTAAAGTGGAATTCCAGTTGACCGGGACCGTCATCGAACCTACACCGAATTCGTTCTTGGGATTGACCTAGCCAATCGAAGAGAACACTTCCTCTTTTTTCAGCTAGAAAAAAATACCACCATGGCCTCAACACAAGCGCGCAACCAAAACAGAAATCGCCCCTCGAAGTCGAATTCAGCGAGAAACAAACGTCAAAACGACCATAAGAAGCGTCTCGTCGCATTGGGTATGGATGAAGCGACTGTCGCCCTCATGAACCCCAAAGACGTTCGCGACAAGCTGAAGTACCCTGCCAAAGTGGCGAAAGAGTGCGCTGCCAAGTAGTCCTGGTCGGACTCCTAAGATTCGATAGATCGCCCTCTCTGATTGATCGGGCGAAAATCGCTGCCGGCCCCTTGCTGCCAAGCTCGGGGCTTCAATGTTGGAGAACTGATCGAACAAGATCGGTGTCCTGAAGGGACACTGGAAATCTCACCTTCCCGCTGATGCCATTTCCAAATGGGACAATCACTCCATCAGGCCTGCGCGCATCTCATTTTCTCGATCTCGCAAAGGGGTAACCTCGCTAAGCAAAAAGAGGATCAGGAGACCGTGACCTTTCAGGATGAATCTCGAAAATTCCTGATGGAACATGAAGTGGAATTTGATGAACGGTCTGTTTGGGATTGAGGAAACGGGAGAGCTTGGATCGTTGTGTGTTTTCCGGTGTCCCTTCCGCACCAATCGTGCACGCCCGATTTCATGGGGTTGAGGCCCCCAGCCCCTCTCACATCACGCGGCCCGCATTGTTAGGCTCCGGTTTACGTCGCCATTTCTCCCAAGGTGCGGATGAGCATCCACCGATCATCCTGGTCCAAAACGATCGCCCCCCCGATTCCCACGAGCGATCATATGATAGCCGGCATGAGGATACTCGATTCATGGTGATCTAGATCATCGATTCTGTTTCTTTCAGCCAAAGGTGGACTCCAAGACTCTTCTCCTGACCCCTTTCTCACATCCGTTGCAGAGCTAACTTGCGGCTTGTAGATCCCCCCAATTCCCGCTTAAATCATTTTCAATCAATGGGATTTTTCCCCATCCTGCCCCTCCAACCCCGCACCACTGGCGCAGGGGAACGCCGGGACGGGAAAGCAATTCCCTGGCAGTTGATTAGGGTCTGCGTTTGGGTCCTATTCAATTGACGTGATATGATCCCATGAATCCCACAACAAAAATCCCATCCTCCCCCTTCCCAACGATGGCTCAGCTTGCCGGTGTAGCACTCGGGGTCATCAACTGCAGCTCGACGGCCCTGGCCGATCCCATCGCGTTGAGCCCCGTCGGCCTTGCCGCCCCGGAAAGTATCATCACTTTCTCGGAGCGTGCCTTAGCCGATACGTCCCAGGTATCGACGGAGTTCGCTGATCTTGGTGTAACATTCCTGCCAAACCTGTTTTACCGGACCGGCGATCATCCAGATTGGGCGAGTGTTGAAGGACCAAACCTCCGCACTGGCGATCCGGAGGTCAATCCGTTTTCCATTCACTTTGAAAGCGCACTGACCTCGGCGGCGTTCGCCGCGATCGCCCAACCACCCACAGCAGCAACGATCACGGCTAAACTGGGTGGAGTGGAGGTAGAGTCATTCGAGACAACCGTGAGTATTGACAACCCGGAGAATTATTTTGGTTTCAGCGACATCGTGTTCGACGAAATTGAGATTGCCTACACGGAAGAGACCCGGCTGCGAATCGACAATATCCAACTTGGCCCAAGCGCGAATTTGGCTCCGCTCATCATCACGAATATTGCGGTAAACCGAGAGGGTGGATCACGCGATTCTTGGAAAGAGAACTACCCAAAGCGTTGCTTTGGGCGAAGTTGATTTGCTTCTTTGAGGCTTTGGAGATGACGCCTGACAGAATGCGGGTGGCGGGGCGTAATTTGTTTGTCTTTGGCTCATTCTTTTCCCTTCTTCCTGCGTGATGCGATCTCTTTGTCTTCTTGTTCTTCCTTTTTTCTTCTCGTGGGCTCTGGCCGATGAGGCAATGGCCGGGGGCAAGGTGAAGTTCAAGGTGCCTTCCAAGGCCGATGACCTGCTCGATTTTTATTGCTACGAGTGCCACGATTCCGGGACGCAGAAGGGAGATGTTCGGCTTGATAATCTGGAGACCCTTGGGCTCGGACAACGGCTCGATTTGTTGAATGTGGCGCTGGAGCATGTTTTCAGCGGGGAGATGCCGCCGAAGAAGGCGGATCAACCGAAGCAGGAGGAGCGGGATCAACTGGCCCAGTGGATTTGGGGGGAGCTGAAGATCTACAATGCTTCGAAGCTTGAGGACAAGTTACGCTATTACAAGTATGCCAACTACCGGGATCATGAGAAGCTCTTCAACGGTAAGGTCACGGAGCAGCCATTTACCAAGGCGCGGCGGTGGCGGGTCAACGAGTTGATTTATCATGAGCGCATCAACGAGGTCTTCGAGTTGGAAGGGAGATCGCGTCGGGAGTCATTTTTTGGAGTGGTGAAACCCTTCAACCTGCCGACCGATCCCGGGGTGGCCTACTACGATACCGAGATTGTCGAAGGCGGGCAGTTTCTCACCTTGATGTCCAATGCCAAGTGGGTCGTCGAGAAGCAGCTCCGTCATGCGTTGGTGGCAAGCGGGGAGCATGTTTTCTCCGAGGAATATTTGGCCGCGAAAGGAAAAGGAGGACGGTATTTCAATGCCCGCTTCCCAGATGAGAAATGGAATCCGGGCCGGACCGCGGAGCCCTTCGAGCGCGTCATTCAGTCGTCGGAACGTCCCGGAGTGGAGATGCTTCGCGATGCCATCACACAGCAATTTCAGGTCGCCTTGCAACGTGAGCCCAATGCGGCCGAGATGGAGAAGTATCTGGGCTTCACCAATAAGACCCTCGAGGTCAGCGACAAGACGAGCGCCTTGAAGAAGATGATGATTTCGGTCCTGATGGAGCCGGAGTTTCTTTACCGAAGTGAATTCGGAGGGGGGCAACCCGACGAACACGGGCGTCTCAAATTGACACCGCGCGAGACAAGTTACGCCATCGCCTACGCGCTGACCGACCGGGTTCCGGACGAGAAGCTGGTGGAGGCAGCGCAGGGAGGAAAGCTGGCGACACGGGAAGATTACGAGCGCGAGGTTCGGCGGATCTTAACCGACGACCTGATCGCCAAGCCGCGTGTTTTGCGCTTCTTCCAGGATTACTTCGGCTACAAGGGCGTCTATGATGTCTTCAAGGATGAAGAGCGTTTCGTCGGGGCCTATAATCCGCACCGGGTGGTCTCGACGAGATACGTCTACCGCGTGCCGGGCAAGCTTCGCAAGGAGGCCGATACCTTGGTCGAGTGGGTGCTGAAGAACGATGAGAATGTTCTCGAAACCCTCCTCACCACCGACCGTTTCTTCGTCCACCACAATGGGAACAATGAAGAGATGAAGGCCGCTGCTGCCAAGGCCACGGAGACCGCAAACCTGCGTCGCAAGATTTACAAGGACACTCTGAATTTGAAGAGGGAGGAACTCTCCGCGTATTTGATGAAGATCAAGCAGTTCGTGAACAAGGACGGAAAGGTTCTGCGACGCTTCTCCATCGAGAAAGACGACTGGCAGCTGCGCTTCGGGCCCGACGGAACGATCGGGGAAGGCCAGGGATGGACCTCCATGCCACCGGACGGAGAGGGCGTGATCCATTCCGTGAAAATGTGGAACCTTGATTATCTCAGCTGGTCTTATGAGGCCGAGCAACCGATGAAGGTCGAGAATCGCATGGGCCTCCTGAGCCATCCGGCCTGGTTGGTGGCCAACTCTCTAAACGCCGCGACCGATCCCATTCACCGGGGGAAGTGGGTGCGCGAGAAGTTACTGGGAGGCTTCATCCGCGATGTGCCAATCACGGTCGATGCCAAGGTGCCGGACGATCCTCATAAGACCCTGCGTGAACGCTTTGCCGTTTCGGAGGCCAAGAGTTGCTGGCAGTGCCACGAGAAAATGAATCCGCTGGGCTACGTCTTCGAGCAGTTCGATGACTTCGGGCGTTTCCGCATAAAGGAAGCCCTCGAGCATCCCGAGAACGTGGTCGAGAAACGGAAGGTTCGCGCCAAGGGAGAGCACGGGGTCTTTAAAAACTACGAGGAACTGGTCTATCGCACCAAGCCGGTGAACTCGACGGGATTCCTGGCGGGGACCGGAGACAAAAAGCTCGACGGGCCGGTCAAGGATGTCCGCGACCTGATGACGCGCCTCTCGAAATCGGACCGGGTGCGCCAGGTTTTCATTCGCAACGTTTTCCGCTACTTCATGGGTCGCAACGAAACCTTCGCGGATTCTCAAACGCTCATCGAGGCCGACCGGGTTTATGTGAAGAGTGGCGGGAGCTTTCGGGAGTTGATGGTTTCCCTTCTCACTTCGGATTCCTTCATTTATCGTAAATAACAAGATCATGCATAGCAGACGAAATTTCATCCGGACTTCAGCCGCCGGTCTTTTGGGAGCAGGTGGCTTGCCCTTACTGCCAGCGCTGGGAGCAGAAACTGCAGGCGGAGGGACGCCTCCGCCGCGCTTTATCTTCCTGCGTAAGAGCAACGGAACCTTTCCCGCGGAATTGGTCCCCCCTTCCCTGTCGGATGCCGACAAGAAGAAGGACGCCAACAAGGAGGCCCTCGACATTGATCTCGACCGCCATGAACTCCCCGAGTGGATGAAGCCCATCGCGGCTCACAAGAATAACCTGACCTTGCTCCAGGGCTTGTCCGCGAAGATGTGCACGATGGGTCACTCGACGTATCAATCTCCCCTGGCCGTTTCGCGCAGTGCCGAAAGAATCGCCACCATCAAGCGTGCCAGTGTCGACGTTGAGTTGGCGCGGATGTTTTCCTCGCCCTTCGAGCATGTCGAACTGACCTGCGCCAAGAACGAAAAGGGAGTGGTCCGTGGGATGTCATCGATCGGTCCCAAGCAACCGAACTATGCCTTTGCCTCGCCCGGGGCGGCTTTCCGAAATCTCTTCGCCGAGGGGCTGGAGAAGAGCAATGACCAGAAGGCTGACGAAACTCTCTTTGAATTCCTTTCCAGCAACATCGCCTCCTACGACGCCAAGACCCTGGATCTCCTTGAGTCGCAGAAGATTGGAAATTACGCGAACTCGGTGGACTCCTTGATCGAACGCAACAAGCTTCTCGTCAAGATGGGCAAGCAGATTGCCGCGAACGTGCCTAAGATTGAGAAAGCGGTTCTCGAAGATAACTACAATGTCGTCGAGCAGCAGTATGCCTTCGTCGATATTTTGGTCTCCTCGCTTCGGGCGGGATTAACGAATGTCGTGACCTATACCCTCGATGATCTCGCCACCCAATATGACGGGCTGCTGGCAGACACCATTCATCTTCACGAGATCGGCCACAACAAGCCGCTCAAGGGAATGCCGGCGGACGAGGTACGGAGCAATCTGAGGAACCATCACATGAACTTGGTCAACAAATTGGTCGATGACCTGAAGGCCACGCCCGAAGGGAAAGGCACGATGTTTGACAACACCATGATCATGTATCTGCCGGAGAACGGAGAGGCCCATCACAGCCATGGCTCGGAGGTTCCCTTCATCATTCTCGCCGGCGACCAGGTCAAACTGAATATGGCCCGCCGCCGCTACATCCGTCTGCCAAACTACGACGAGGAAGGTCATAAGACTCTCGGCAACTGGTATACCACCATTCTCAACGCCTACGGAAACCCGATCAAACACTACGGCGACTTCGACGTGTCGCTCAAGGTGGATCAGGAAGGGCCGATTAAGGAATTCCTTTCCTGATGAGGTGGCTTTGTTCTTTGGGTAAAAGAAATACCTGATTTTGGGTTGGCGAGAGTTGAGTCCCTACAAGTTGGGGGGATTTAGGGAAGGCCTCACGCAGAGCAGCGGGGCAGCGGAGCGGGGCTTGATTTGAATTTGTTCTGGATGCCTAATCACAATGGGCAGCCCGGATCACGGAGCTCAATGCGTGACATCAACTACCGGAAGGAAATTTCAAGAGGCCTTGGCTCCGGGACTGGTCTTAAACCTTGCCGGGGGCAGGGATTTCGAAGCCCTTGCGGTTGGGATCCTTGAGAAGGGCATTGGCCGCAGCGGCATGGTCACCGGTGTGCTTTTCGGTCTTGGGATCGAAGGTGAGCCAGGGACCAACGAGGTATTCGGAACCGTCTTTGGGGATGCCGACGCCATCAGACATGACGCTGTGGAGGCGACCGAAGTGCTCCGCGGCGGGGGCGTTGTCACCGAAGCGTCCGGCTTTGGAGTTAAAGGGAACCTTTTCGCCAAGGCGGTAGGAGTTATTCATGAGGTGGCCGAGGACGCAGCCGTAGTGAGCTTCGAGGACGTTGCCGTTGGCCATCTCGGGTTTGCCTTCCCGACAGGCGGTAATGAAGCTTCCCCAGTTACCGCCGGGGGTGACATCGCCTTTGGGAACTTTGACGGGTTCTCCTTTCTTGGAGCCGGGGGCATAGTATTGATTGCGGATGATGCGGCCACCGTCTTCGAAGTAGTATTCGTTTTCGACCTGACGTTCGTAGCCTTTGTAGTTCACATTGCGGACGTTGAAGAAAGCCCATTGTCCGTTGGGATACTCGGCCATGCCCATCATGGTGTTGGGTGTTTCGCCCTGATCGTCCCACTGGAAACGGCCACCGAGGGACATGACGCGGGTGGGGTTGGTTTGATCTTCATCGAGGGCCCAGGCGGCGACGTCGAGTTGATGGGTGCCCTGGTTGTTCATGTCGCCGTTTCCGGTCTTCCAGAACCAGTGCCAATCGTAGTGAACGTAGTTGGCGTGGTAGTCATCGATTTGGGCGGGACCGCGCCAGAGGTTCCAGTCTAGGTTTTCGGGAGGAGTGGTGACTTTCTTGAAGCCGATGCCGCCGCGGGGCTTACAGCAGTATCCGTAAGAGATTTTGAGGCGACCAAATTTTCCGGCGCGGATGGCTTCGCTGAGACCGGCGATGTTGGCATCGGAGCGGCGCTGGGTGCCGTGTTGAATCACGACACCGTATTTTTGTTGGGCTTCGACGCAGATGCGGCCTTCTGCGACGTCGTGGCTCATCGGCTTCTCGACGTAAACGTGCTTACCGGCCTGGGCAGACCAGATCGTCATGAGGGAGTGCCAATGGTTTGGGGTGGCGATGGAGACAGCATCGAGGTTCTTGTCGCCCAGGGCTTCGCGAACATCAGCGATGCCTTTGGTGGTGAAGGGAAGGCCTTTGGCTTCGACTTTCTTCCGCAGATCATTCATGCGCTGGGCAAGGACCTTTTTGTCGGGATCAATGAGGTAGGCAATCTCGACATTTTTTTGTCCCAGAAAGCCGTCAATGTGACTCTTTCCCCTGCCATTGAGCCCGGCGACAGCAAGACGGAGGCGGTTGTTTGCTCCGATAATTTGAGCCCCGGCGAGGCCTCCGGAAATAAAGGGCGAGACACCGGCGGCGAGAGTGGATTTGAGGAAGTGGCGACGTTTGTTGATCATGGTTCAAACAAGATTTGCCGGAGATATTGCAGGATTGGTTCCGGGAGGGCAAGGAGGGAAAAGTCTGCCGCGCATGAGTGGCAGACTTTTACATGGTCGACACTTCACTGGCCGCTCCACTTACGGCAAGAAGTCGTCGATCAATACAAGACGCTGTCCCACGAGGGCTACGACAACCGGAGAAGCAGGGCGTCTCGCCAATCTTAAAAACCGAAGGTCTCGTTTCTGCCGTCGGCGAGCTCTACGCGCGAAGTGACAAGTCTATCGCTTGGAAAGAGAATCCGCATAAGGAATGGGAGAGCGCGAATACAAGTCCGAAAGCAAACGGGTCGCTCATGGTCTGGGGTGCCCCGTCGATTGACCAGTAGAAGAACCCTCCTTCTCCAATCTGGGACGGAACCGGTTGCCCGAGCTTCTCTTCCAGCTTCTTGCGGAGACGCCGCATGGTGAGAACGACTGCGGATTCACGCATGACAAACTCCCTCGGCGTCCGGTATTTCATGAATAGAACTTCCCAACAAAATTCCCGAAGCGCAAGGTTCCGGAAGCGGGCGCTTGCGCCTACGGGGGATAAAAAAGCGCGCCCGGTTTCCCGGACGCGCTTGGTGATTTTTTGAAGTCGGTCTGACTTAGCCGAAGGTGACGACTTCTTCCTCGGAGGGAGGAACTTCGTCTTCGCCTGGAGGCGTTCCCTGGGGAGCAGCAGGTGCAGCGCCGCTGCCTTCTTCGCGGAGGGCTGCTCTGCGGGACATTTTCACGCGGCCTTTGTCGTCGATTCCGACGCACTTGGCTGAGATGATGTCACCCCTTTTGCAGACGTCCTCGACTTTGTCGACGCGACCTTCTGCAAGCTCGGAGATGTGAACGAGTCCGTCCTTACCGGGAAGCACTTCCATGAAGGCACCGAAGGTGGTGACGTTCATGACTTTACCGGTGTAGGTCTTTCCGATCTCAACTTCAGCAAACATCATGTCGATCATGTTCTTCGCTGCTTCGAGGCCTTCCTGCTTGGCAGCGTAGATGTGAACCGTGCCATCGTCTTCGATGTTCAGTTCAGCACCAGACTCGGCCTGGATGGCTTTGATGTTCTTTCCGCCAGGTCCGATCAGCTCGCCAATGCGATCTTGTGGAATGGTGACGGTCTCGATGCGAGGAGCGTATGGGCTCAGTTCGCCAGGTCCGGTGATGGACTCAGCCATTTTCGCGAGGACATCGCCGCGGCCCTGGATGGCGAGGTCGATGCCTTCTTCGAGGATGGAGAGAGGGATACCGGGGAGCTTGAGGTCAAGCTGGTAACCGGTGACACCTTCGCTGGTTCCACAGAGTTTGAAGTCCATGTCGCCGTAGAAATCCTCGGAACCAATGATGTCAAGAATGACAACGTGCTTGGTCATGTTTCCGTCCGCGTCTTGCTCGGTCACGAGACCGGAGGAGATCCCTGCAACAGGGCGGATCATGGGAACACCAGCGTCAAGAAGAGCCATGGTGCCGGCACAAACGGTGGCCATCGAGGTGGAACCATTGGACTCCATGACCTCGGAAGAGATACGCATGGAGTAAGGGAAGTCCTCGGTGGAAGGAAGCATTGGCGCGATGGAGCGCTCAGCGAGAGCACCGTGACCAATCTCACGACGGTTCATGCCGCCAAAGCGACCGGTCTCACCCACCGAGAACGGTGGGAAATTGTAGTGAAGGAAGAAGTTCTTGGAGTCTTCACCACCTGCGTAGTTGTCGACGTAGAGCTTCTCGTCGGCAGGTGCGAGGGTGCAAATTCCGAGAGCCTGGGTCTCACCACGGGAGAAGATCGCAGAACCGTGCACACGTGGCAGGGTTCCGACTTCACCGTAGAGTTCGCGGAGGTCGCGGAGGCCACGACCGTCGGCACGAACGCCTTTTTCCATGATGGAAAGGCGGAAGGCTTTCTTCTGGATGTATTCGAAGACCTGCTCGATTTCGAACTCGGTGGTCTTGGGGAATTTCTCCTTAATGGCAGCTTCGACTTCGTCACGAAGTGCGCCCACTTTCTTGCCGCGCTCCACTTTGGAAGCGGCATAGATGGCGTCCTCGATACGGTCACCGGCGACGGCGTATCCGATCTCAAGGAGGTCCTCTTTCGCCACGGTGACAACGTAGTCACGCTTGGGCTTGCCGGCCATTTTGACGAGCTCTTCCTGAGCTTCGACGATCTTGGCAACGGCCTCTTGAGCGAAGTAGAGGGACTTTTTGAACTCAGCATCAGGGATCTCGTTGGCTGCGCCTTCGATCATGATGACGTCGGTCTTGTTACCGACGTAGATGAGGTCGAGATCAGAGTCTTCACGCTGCTCGAAAGTTGGGTTGATGAGGAACTCACCGTCAACACGACCAACGCGCACCGCACCGATAGGACCGGCGAAGGGGATGTCGGAGATGGCGAGAGCGGCAGAAGCGCCGTTCATCGCAAGAACATCGGCGTCGTGAATCTGATCGGCACTCAGAAGGAGAGCGATGATTTGGGTGTCATAAAGGTAACCCTTGGGGAAGAGCGGACGCAGTGGGCGATCCGTCATGCGGCAGGTGAGAATTTCCTTCTCGGTAGGACGGCCTTCACGCTTGAAGTATCCACCGGGGAAAGTTCCAGCGGCAGATGCGCGCTCCTTGTATTCGACCGAGAGGGGGAACCAGGTCTGGCCCTCACGGATTTTCGTTTGTGAAACAGCGGAAACCATCACGATGGTTTCTCCCATCTGCACGGTGACTGCTCCGTCTGCCAACTTGGCAAACTTACCGGTCTCAATGACCATTGGGCTCGGCCCAATATTGGCCGTTACATTTTGTATACTCATTATCTTTGTTTGGTAGCTGTCTCTTATACACATCTCCGAGCCCACGAGACCGAGGCTGATC
>CAJXVQ010000155.1 GCA_913060685.1 uncultured Verrucomicrobiales bacterium | reverse complement strand
CTTACCCATGGCTCACTGTATTCGTTGCGTTGATCGCAGTTTTCCTTGGTTTTGTGATTCTTTCTCCGATTCCAGAGAAAATCCGGAGGAAACTGGGTTGGTCGTCTTCTCCGAAAGAGAATAAGCCGCCGGCGGCGGCTCCGGCAAAGCCCGAGATCATCTATAAGGACCGGGTGGTGGAGAAGACGGTCAACGTGGGTCCTCCCTACTATCAGGTGAAAGACGGGACCGACGTCTCGAAAACATCCAAGGGGTTTGATTACAGATTCAAGGTCGAAGAGAAAGCGGGGAGACTGGCATCGGATGAACGGGTCAAGGACGGAACCTATGAAGCTTCGTTGATCTTCTCGGTGATTCGGCCCGAACCTGCCAAACGTTTTGATGAGATTGTGAAGGTGAACCCCGAGCTTCCCAAGATTCTTCCGAGGTTGGAATCTCTCATGGATCGGGCCAAGGTCTCTCCTTTTTACGAAAAGCTCTACGATAACAAGAGGGACCGGATTAAAAGGTATGCAAACCGATTTGACCGGGTGCTGACCAAGCACAACTACTTCGATTGCCAAACCATGCTCGAGCTTGAAGATCCCGGGACCAATCGAAAGGTCTTCCTCATGCAGGCTGATATGGACGTGGTGTCGGACGGCTCCGATGGCGATCGCTTGCCGATCATGCCGGATAAGATTGTCAACTCGGCCTACTATCAGCCCTTTACCAGCTATGGTTGGAAGAAGACCGGGAAGGTGGAAAATCCCATGATTGCAGGATGGCGCAAGCAACTCGACACTGCCAAGGCGGCGGGGAATACAAGCGAGGTTACCCGATTGACGACTGGCATTGAGGATCTCAAGCGACGGAGTTTTCTGATCGCGGAGTATGATCCCTTCATTGTGATTCCGGTCGATATCATCGGGGATCGTGAGAGCGCATGGGGGCCGAATGTCGGCGACTATGTGGCCGTGATCTTTGGGGAAAAAATCTATCCCGCCATCGTGGGCGACGGGGGACCGGCTTTTAAGGCCGGGGAGGCAAGTCTACGCATGGCGAAGGAGCTTAATCCCAAATCGACATCCTATAGCCGCCCGGTTTCAACTGTGAGTGTGACTTATCTGGTCTTCCCGAGAAGTTCCGGTCAATGGCAGGCGCCGGACTATGAAAGCTGGCGCACGGAGTGTGACAAGCTGCTTAAGGAAATCGGCGGATTGGGCGAGGGGTATGAACTCCATCAGTGGAATAACACGCTGCCTGAGAAACCGGCGAATCCTGAATAGCTTAAGCTTAGTTTCTCGCAGCTTCTCTTCGCAGCCTTGAAACAATGGTATCAATCTCAAGTGTCGGGAGGGCAAGAGAGCGGTGACGCATTGCGCGGGCGATATTGATGCCAACAACCTCGCCTTTGAGATTCACCAAAGGTGCTCCGGTGAGCTGGGGATTGATGGGTTGATCGTGATAAAGAACCCGGGCAAAACCGTTTCGGCGTTTGCTCAAATCGCCACCGCGGGCGCTTAGTGAACTGAGGCTGCCATCGCGTTGTGAGGCGGAGCGGTCGAAGGCTCCGGCGGAGGTTGGGGGGCGGAGATCAAGAATGGGTTTGAGTTCCACTTTGTCATCGCCGCGCTTCACCAGCAGGCTGACTTTCTCGCCTGGGGAGCGCTTGGAGATTCGGTCGGCCAGGGCCTCGATGGTTGAGACGGGCGAGCCTTCGAATTGGATAATTTCATCACCCTCCAGGAGTCCGATCTTATCGGCAGGGCTCCCAAGTTCGATGGTCTCGATGAGCGGGGCGGTGGACTCCGCCGAAAATGTCACGCCGAGATAGGCGCTTGGTTTTTCAGAGGTGTAGTTGAGTTCGTAGCCTTTCTCGGGCGCGTTGCGAGCCGGTTGCGTGATGACGCCGGTCACAAGCCGACGACCGCCCGGGGTGATGAGCAATTGGCCAACCTTGGGTTCTTTGATCTCCCACTTCACGGGTATTAAACCGGTGAGTTCGATACTGATGAGGGCAATGTCATTGTCCTCGTCGATGGCCTTGACGGTGACAGGATACTCTTCGCCATCAACGCTGGCAGTGAGGCCTTCCACCTCCTCGATTTCAGAGGCCTTGGTGATGAGTTGGCCGACCTCGTGAATGACAGTGGCACTGACGATGGTTTTTCCGCGCGCGTCCTTGAGCGGCACGACTGACTTCTCGTAGGCTTTGCGAATTTCTTCAAGCCCGGCCATGAAATCCTTCGCCGGGATGCGATCCGGACCGGTGTCTCCCTCGCGTTGTTCGATGACGATCATGTCGATCACTCCTGCGACCGGTTGCGGGAATTGCGCGCGGGCGATGACCTCGCCTGGCTTGAGTGAGACGTTCTTTCCGTTGTTGGTTGAGAGCAGGATCTCGCCCCCTTTTTTAAGTTTGAGAGCGAGTGAAACAGTGTCGGCCACAGGTTGTCCATTGATAGCGGTAATGATGTCACCCTTCTCGAGTTCACTGCGGGCAGCAGGACTATCGGGCACGATTTCCACGATGCGGGCGGCGCGTGTTTCGAGCTGAAATCCGTATTGTGGGGATTTCTCGGCTTCCGGGTCGGGCTCCCAGCGATTGAGGAATTCCTGCATGTGATGGGGGTCGAGAAGGCGGGGGCGTTTGAAAAGAGCAGATGCTTCGGGGTCGTCTTCACGATGCTTGGCAAGGGCTTCCTCGTAACGCTCACGAAGGGCGGCGTAGGGTTCGTCGAAGAGATCATCGGCCTGCTCTTGACTCTGCATGGGGCGGCCAAAAGATTCGCCCTTCATAAGGGCGTCCCAGCGATCCACAATGGAAGGGAGCGGGACATGCTTGTTCACTTTCCAGGAGCCACTGATGTTACTGTTGATGCCGATGACTTCGCCTTTGAGATTGTAAAGAGGGCCTCCGGAGTCACCGGAAATGACGGTGGCAGAAGTGGTGATGGCATCGCTGAAGCCGCTCTTGGTTCCAGCTTCGCTAATGCGACCGAGGCGGACCGGAGAAGGACGCCCTACGACGGGGCCTCCGGGGTGGCCGGTGGCGATGACCCAGTCACCAATCTTATAGGTTTTTGTTTTCACGTATGGCCGGTGCGGGAAAGGACCGGGGGCGTTGATCTGGAGCAGGGCACCATCGGTTTCGTGGTCGACGCCGAGACTGGTGGCGGGGAGTTCTCGTCCATCGGAAAGAAGGACCTTCATCTTCTTTCCCGGTACACTGGTGACATGGGCGGCTGTGATGACAAGCCCGTCCGGGCTTACGATAACTCCAGATCCCGAGCCGCCGTCAAGCATGACGGCGACAGTGGCGTCGACAAGATCAGGAGCAAGTTTGCGGAGCGTGCGATCGAGTTCGGACGGGGTCTGGGCGACTAATGAGCCGATGAATAAGAGCGAAAGTAAAATGGCTTTCATGGGTGATTAAAAGGCGCGGGTTTTAGTAAGGAGACGTCCGAGTGCGGCACGGACCTCGGCAGGTTGCAGGGCGATGGTGCGGGCAGGGGAAAGAGCGGCGATGTTTAACCCGATGGCCCGGCCCTGGAGATCGAAGAGAGGTGAACCGCAGTCCCAGGCATTGAGGGGAACGGTGTGGACGATGACATCCGGGAAGGGTGCCCGCCGAACACTCGGGATCATGGGGATGCCGGTCTCCACTTTAATCCCGGTCGTGGGGGGAATGAGGTTCGGTGAGATGAGTTCGACGATAAACTCTTGCGGCTCGTCGGCGCGCTTTACTTTTAAGGTGACCTTTTGGCCGACTTCACTCCGGTTTAGGAGGGCGGTGAGATCGGAGCGTGAGGCGATGATGGTGTCGTTGATTGACGCAATGATATCGCCCGGAGAGAGGCCGGATTCATAGGCCGGAGTGTCTGCTTTGATGGCCGCGATGGTGACTCCGGAATCGAGTTGTTCGGTGGTGAGTCCCAAGCTGGTGACCTGGCTGGTGTCATGAACCGTGGGAGTCCCTTCCTTTGAAACGTAGCTGAAAGTGCCGACATAGGAGGCGGGTTCCGAGACCATTTCATCGGTCGATTCCTGGAGGAGAATGGGAGACGCCAAGGTAGCTCCTGCTTTCGGAAGCCCGGTGGACCAGCGAACCGCCGGCATGTTGGTCTCATCGATTCCGACAAGGGCGAGGTCGGTTTTTTCATCGGTCGAGAGCAAAACAGCGGGGTAGTTGCGCCCCCCGTATCGGACGCGGAGGTTGGAGCCCAGTTCGCTGGCTTTGGTGAGGATGAGGCCGTCTGAACGCACGATGGTTCCGATTGCGGAGTGGGTGGCTTGGGAGTCCACGTTGGAGACCAATACGCAGGGGAGAGGCGACGGGTGGGTGCTTTGGAGAAAGCGTTGGCGATCGTCGGTGAGAGGAGAAGTGGTGTTTTCCTTGGTCTCTTCCAGAGTGAGTTCGAAGGCTTGCGGTAGCTCGGGAAGTTCGGAGATGGTTTCGTCCGCGATGTGACCTGCAAGCTCGGGAAGTTCAGCGATGAGATACGAAATCATGAGGGCTGCGGTGTTGCTCTCCCTCGGCGCGAGAGTGGTGGCGACGAGTGCTCCGGAAAGGTCGAAGACCGGGGTTCCGGTCTGCGAAAATGTGGCATCGAGCCTGACGGCCTTGGCGTTTTCCATGGGAGAGAATTCGAGATGATCAACGGAGAGCCCGACCCGTTCTCCTACCGAGGCAATGGGGGCAAGAGTGGGCAGGACGACGGTGTGGTCGATAATTTTGGCAACACGAACAGGTTCCAGATCGGAGGGTGGATTCTCGAGTTTGAGAAGGGCAACAAAGCGCTTTGGTTTTTCAACAACGGTGGTGAGTTGGACGCGTGAGCCATCAGGTTGATAGAGGAGATAGGGAGCATCTTCACCGTCAATGCTGGGAATGAAAGGGGCGAGGAGGTGGCCGTCTTGATTGATGAAAACGGCAACGCGGGTATCAAGGACGCCGGTCCTTCCAATGATGGCAGTTTGCCTTGAAAGGCGGTTCGCAATGGCGAGTGTGCTTCGCTCGATGGCGGCTTCGTCCTTCCCGGTCCAAGCGATTGATTGGACTGGAAAGAGGGCGGCGAGGGCAAGGGTGAGAAGGAGGGCTTTCATTTACCAGACTTGTTGTAGTTCGCGGACTGGCAGCCAGAAGCTGCTCTCGGTGGACTGAACCCTGACGTGGGTTTCATTGACCTCGGAAACCTGGACGATCTGTCCGGCGCGAAGGGCGGGATAGTTCCAATCAGGAGTGCCGGCCTTGGGTTCGCGTGGGAGTTCATCGGCGAGAATCATGTATTGATCGCCCGCGTAGTCGTGCGTTTGCCGCCAGGCTGCAGTTGCGAGAAGAGCGAGCGCGAGTGCTCCGGCAGTGAAGCCGGGCCAGCGGGGCAGGGGGCGAAACTTACGAATGCCAAAGTAGAGAAAAGTGAAGACCCAGATGGCGGCGGCAAGGATGATCCACTGGTCCGGGCGGAGATCGAGGAGACGATTTCGGGCGACAGTGAGATCGCCTTGTCGTTCGCGGATCTCGCTCATGAGATCGCGTGCTTCCTTATCGAGAGGATCAAGAAGAAGGGCGGTGTGGCAGGAGGCGCGGGCGCGGGCAGGATCGTTGGCGAGGAGGTGGGCCTGGGCGATGTTGAAGTGGAGGGATGCACGGTTTGGGTCCTCGTCGATGAGGGCCTGATATTCCTCGATGGCCTTGCGGTAGTTGGCCTCGGCGAAAGAGGCATTGGCTTCGGCTAGAGTGGCTCCTTTAAGCCCTGAGAAGGTGAAGAGAATGATCAGAGCGAATTTGGCCAATTGACTCGCGAGCGCGGGATAATTGACGGGCTTGGCGGTGGTGGAGAAGGACGACTCAGCATGGGTTTCGAGGCTGGCGGAAAGTTCGGGATCTTCCAGGGCGGCGGCGATTTCACGGACGGTGGATCCCGTTGGTAGTTCCAGACGATGGCGCAGGATGGGGAGGAGTTCGTGATCAATCGCTTCGGGGGTGCCCCGACCGGCTTTGAAATCAGCGATCAGTTTTTGGAAAGTGCGCTCGCGTGCCTTCTGTTCCGGGTCCCGTGCCTCGAGCCGCTTGCGGGCAAAACCGAAGAGGAAGGGGAGAAAGGGTGCGAGGGCAAAAGCCCCGAAGGTCGCAATGGGAAGATTCAGAAGGACGGGGCGGGTTGTAGAGGTTCCCGGTGAAGTGCGAGGGGTGAGCGTGGCCGCAACATTTGAGAATCCGGCGAGAGTGAAAGAAGGCGTGATTTCGGTGTAGCGCCATTGATCGGCGACAGTGTCGAAGGAGGCGAGAGTGATGGGTGGAAGGGTTCCGACCTTACCGGTGGGAAGGAGGGTCTGGGTAAAGTCGGCTTCCCAGAAATCGTAGTTACTGCCGACGCGAGGAAAGAGGTTGCTCTCGACCGAGGGGAAGCCCTCGGCTGAGAAGTCGAAATCATTTCGGAGGTTGGGATTGCCTTGGCCGGTGATGGTGAGGTCGATGGTGAAGGCGCGCGAGGCGATGGGTTGGTTGGGTCGGTGGCGGGCTTCGAGTTGCCAATCGCCGACCAGTCCGGTGTCGAAAGCCCGATCGTTGGGGAGAGGGGGAATGGGGAGAACATCGATCTCGAATGGAACCACGTGAGTGCGTTGGCGGGTCTGGCTTCGAGAGGTTCCAAGCGTGGCTGCGAGGTGGCCGCTCGCCTTGCCTGTCTTTGTGAAATAGAGGCGGGCCTTGTAAGTGCGAACATCGTAATTGAATCCATCAATCCTTTTGGAGGAATCTTGATAGTTTTCTGGGCTGCCGCCGAAGCGATCCCGGCTCCAGAACCCTTGGGCATAGGTGAAGAAGTAGTCGCTGGGGACAGGTTTACGACCGGAGTAGCGGACGTATTGATGCCATTGGGCCCCTTCGATATTACTGGTGGGCTGGGAGAAACTTGCCTGGACCACGGAGGATCGACGGGTGTTTTTAACGAGTTCGACAAACTGAATTTCGACAGCCTCGCCCAAGTGAACTTCTTTGGGGATTTCCGGTTGATTATTCCAAAGGACCTGGAGAACCGTATCCGTCCCGGAAGCCCTGTTGCGCGCCACTTCAAGTTCGCCGATCCGGATGAAGAATTCCTTATTCTCCAGGACGATGGGAATGGGCGGGAATTCAAGAAGGCCGGGAGTATCCGCAATGAAGTAGATCCGGTTGTCGGTTTGCATTTCGCCATAGCGATTATTCTGAAGGCGAATGCTGGAATATCCGAGCCAGGTGATCTTGGGGTGATCCGGGAGTTCACCCAGTTCCATCTCAGCCTTCGTGACGATGCTGACGCTCTCCATCCGGTATTCCGTGATGACGCCGGGAGGGCGAACGAGATCGTACTGCTGCGCCAGAGAACTGAGCGAGGAGAACGCGAGGAGAATGAGAACAAGTCGAAGCATGGCGAATTTGAGAATCTAGTGACCCTTGCTGCGGGGAACACGGTCACCCTTTCTTAGATAGTCACGCTGTTGTTTGCGCAAGAGTCGGCCCCGGAGATCTCCACCTTCTTTTTCAGCACGCTTGAGATCATTTTCGGTCGTATCTTCGTTTTCGCCTTTTCCGTTTTCACCATCTTTTTCGCCCTCTTCTCCCCCTGGCTCTTGGCCATCGGGGCGGTCGCCTTGGGGGTTTTCCTGATCGCGTTGACGGCCACCTTCGTCTTCTCCCTCTTCCTCTCCTTCTCCTTCCTGCGGTTCGCCTTCCTGGGGTTCACCTTCGCCTGGTTGAGGCTGAGGCTGCTGTTGTTGCTGGGGGTCGATGAGGTGGTCAAGCGCGTCCTGGAGGTGTTGGACTGATTTTTCAAGTTCGCGCTCACGGTGAGGTGAAGGAGCGAGAACGATGTCTTCCTCGGCGAGTCGATAGTCTTTCAAAGCTTCCTTGGGCAGGATGGTCGGGGTGTCTTCGATGGCTCCGGCTTTGGCAATGAGGTCCTGGATGGCTGTGACTGATCCCTCGATGGCCAAGCGATTGACTTCGAGGCGGGTGTTGACCTCGCGCTCGAGGCTTTTGAGGAAGCGCTTCTCCTGGGCGAGTGTCCTGGTGGTGTCTTCAACCGCCACGAGATAAGCTTTTAGGTAATCGAGGTATGCCTGCACGCGGGCGATGTTTTGGTAAACGAGGGCGAGGTTGTCACTGAATTCCTCATCGCCTGGCTTCAGGGGAGCCGCATCCCTGTAGATCCCGAGAGCCGTCTCGAATGAGCGCTTGGCACTCTTCAACAGTTTGACCGGGTCGGATCGCTCCTGCATCGACATCATCATGATTTCTTGCTCGGACTTGGGGACGCGGGACTGGCCTTTGCGATGGTGAAGAAGGCCCATCTTGTGGCGGGCGGCGAAGACGAGGTCTGTCCGATCGACGGGTGCAAACTCGGCGGCCTTGGTGTAAAGATCGATGAGGAGCTTGAAACGATCTTTGGATTTTAAGCTTAATTCGGGCTCGGCCTTCTCGAGTTCGAGCGCCTTGTTATAGTAGGAGATGCTTCGTTGTGTGGGCGTGAAAGTCTCATTTTCAAGGCTCGCCCGGATCTCGTCCGGGAGGAATTCGGCGGAGGCTGCCGTATCCGAGGCCTCGGTCTTGCCCGCGATGATGGCATTGGCGCGCTTGGTCCAGGAGTCCGGCCCTTCCGGATCGTGGGTGAGGGTGCCGATGGGCTCCTCCTTGGTGCTCAGAAAAACGGCCATGGGGAAGGTCTCGACTCCGAGCTTACTCATGAGTTCGCGGCGCTCGCGGCGGATCTCGTCATCGAGCCCGACTCGTGGGAGATCGACCAAGGTCCAGATCACCTTGGTCTCAGCCCATTTTTGGAAAACCTGATGATTGAGAATCTCGCGCTCGAAGGTGATGGAGAGCTCGGACCAATCAGAACCGGTGAAGATCACGAGGACGGGAAGCTCTTCCTTCTTCGAAAGTTCGAGAGCATCTTCAAAGGTGTCGACTTCCTCGGCCGGAAGGGTTCGAGGAATCAGGAAGAGCAGGGTGATGGCGGCGGTGAGGGGGTGCCAGTTTTTGGTGCGGAGGGGGAGGAAGAGATGGATCATAAGGCAGAGGAGGGCGATGGAGAGGGGCCAGTAATAGAGGTCGAGCGGGCGCTCGAAGAGCTCGGCAGTGATGTTTTCTCCATTCAACTCGATGGTATCGACGCGGCTGGAAAGTCGGGCAACCTGAGCGTCAACATCCTTGGGCGAGGCCTCGAGGAAAAGACCGTTGGTGGGGGTGGAGAGTTGTTTCAAGGTGTTGTGATTGGCTTGGGTGCTCATCTCGGTGCCGGGCACGTTCGTGGGAACGCCTGCTTTCCCGAATGCGACGGTGATCACAGGGATGGCGGCTTTTTTGAGCTGTCTGAGAACATCCTTGGGATTGGTGCCGGTGACATTGTCGCCATCGGAGAGGACGATTATGGCCGAGCCGGGAGGCGGAGTTTCGGTGAGCAGGTTTTGCGCTTCTTCAAGAGCGGCGGTGATATTGGTGCCGGGGACGAGGAAGTCACCCGGCTTGATGTCATTCACACGTTTCAGAAGGAGGGTCCGGTCGAGAGTGACGGGTGTTTCGATGAAGGTTTCGCCAGCAAAGGAAATGAGGCCGACCTTGTCAGTGGGCCGAGAGTTGATGAACTCGCGTAGAAGGAGTTTGGCGGCATCGTTTCGGCTGATGCCATCGGTGTCGGTGGCGGTCATCGAGGTCGAGATATCGAGAAGGACAACGAGGTTTTTTGCAGGGCGTTTGAACTCGGTTCTCTCGGTGCCTCCGATGGGGCGCAGCACGGCGAGCGCGGAGAGGATGAGCGCGGAGAGGAGGACCGTCGCGAGAATGCGGCGTCGGATGGGGGAGGCGTTTGACCGAAGGTGACATTGGTCGGCGTTTTGCGTGAGAAGGGTGATGGCCTTTTTCCGCTGGAGATAAGCCCAGGTGGCCGCGGCGATCACGAGGATCACAAGTGGTAGGATCCAGAAGGAATTTTTGAGGGCAAGGAAGTCCATGAGGCGTGATTTTTAGGAAATTTCCCGTAGGAGGGTATGTCGCAGGAGGAGGGCGAGGGCGAGGGCGATGAGGCCGGCTTTGAGAGGGAATGGGTAGAGGTCGCGTTGGTAGATCAAGGCGGGGCTCTGGCGGCTTGTTTTTTCGAGCGAGTCGATGGTGTTCATGACTTCCTCGAAGCCCTTATTGTCCTTGGCCCGGAAGAAGCGACCGCCGGTGATGGCCGCAATTTTTTCGAGGTTGCGGGTATCGAAGCGGATCGTCGCGCCCATGCGGGAGAGCGGCCCAAGGAGGTAGGGGTCGTCACTTCCGATGCCAACGGTGTGAATGGTGATGTCCTGTTTCCTGGCAGCCTCGGCAGCAGTGACCGGGGTGAAAACGGCGTCGGGAACGGTGTGGTCGCCATCAGTGATGAGGACGATGGTGCGGCGTGTTTCTTTGTAATCCTTTAATCCGGTGATGGCCTGACTAATGCCGCCGGCGATGTTGGTGCCGCGCTCGCTTTGGCTGAGGAGTGAGTTTTCCAATTGCTCGACATAGCTGATGAGGTAGTCGTGATCGATGGTGGGAGGAACGGCGAGGAAGCCATTGTGCCCGAAGACGACGAGTCCGATCCGATCACCGGAGCGGCGTGCAACGAAGCGGTTGATTTGATCGCGGGCGACTCCGAGACGGTCCTTGAGGCGGCCTTCTCTAATGGCTTTCAGGACGGTGGAATTAGCCATCGAACTGGGCGGGTCGAAGGCATCCATGCTGTTTGAGTAATCAAGAACGAGCATGATATCGGTGCCCTCCTTGGTAATGGGGACGATCTCGACGTCGGATTGCGGCCGTGCCAAGGCAATCACAAAGGCTGCTGCGGCGATCACTTCAAGGAGGAGCAAAATGTGACGCGGCGCAAAATATTGGGGAGGGGCGGCCGAAGTGTAGTGATCCGTGGATGAAACGGCGATCGAGGCGGGGATGCTCATCCAGCGCCAAATGAGCCCTGCGACGAGGGGGATGAGGAGCCAGAGAGCGTGAGGATTAGCGAAGATTTCAAACATCGGAGCGAGCAATCAGGGTGGCAACTTCGAATGATCGAAGTTGCGAAAAAGAGGGACGGTGAGCTGTCATCTGAAGAGCGAAGGACATCAGGGAATTTTCTCTAATTTCGTTCACCAAAGAAACTAACATCGCCTTGTAAAAGAGCGACCGCGCTTTTGCAAAAAAGCGCGGTTTGAGGGAAGTCTCACGATTCTCCGTTTTTTGAGCTGAAATGCTGGTCTTGAAATGGCTGGCAAAGCTTATGCCAGCAGGTTTTCGCTATGATGGGGGAGTCCGAAGTAGGCCTGGGCGTTATGATAGCAAATATTTCCGATCATGTTGCTGATGAGGCGTTCGTCATTCGGGAGCTTCCCGTCTTCGACATCCTGCCCGATGATATTGCAGAGGAGACGGCGGAAGTATTCGTGGCGTGGGAAGGAGAGGAAGGAGCGTGAATCGGTGAGCATTCCGACGAAGTGGGAAAGGAGACCGATGGATGAGAGGGTGTTGATTTGGTCTTCCATCCCCTGAAGGGTGTCGTTGAACCACCAGCCCGAACCGAACTGGACCTTGCCCCGGATGGGGCCTTCCTGGAAAGAACCGCAGGCTGCGGCGAGGACGGCGTTGTCCCGCGGATTGAGATTGTAGACGATGGTTTTGGGGAGTTTGTTGAGTTCGCTCAGCGAATCAAGGAAGGAAAGGAGAGCTTCGCCCTGGGGCCAGTCGCCGATGGTGTCGAACCCGGAATCGGGTCCAATTTGGTCAAAGAGGCGGGTGTTTGGATTGCGTCTGGGCCCGAGATGAAGCTGCATCGTCCAGTCCTTCTCGGCGACCCATTGGCCGACGTGATACATAATGAGAGCGCCGAAGGAATCGGTTTCCTCGGGATTGGCGGCTGCCCCTTCGCGGGCGTTGGCGAGGATGCGGTCGGCTTCGCTTTCGTGGCAGGGATTGGCGAGGGCGTAGCGCATGCCGTGATCGGTCATGCGACAGCCTTTTTCGTGGAAGTAATCCTGGCGCTTTTTGAGTGCTGCGAGGAGGTCGGTGAAGGTCGTGATGTTTTCGCCCAGTTGATCGAGCCAAGCATTAAGAAGGGCCGGACGATCGACGAAAAAGGCTTTGTCGGGCCGGAAGGTGGGATAGATTTTGGTCGGACAATCGGAGGCATTGGCAGCCTCGTGGTGGGAGAGATCGTCAGTCGGATCATCGGTGGTGCCGACGGCGTCAACGCGGAATTTCCGTAGGAGGCCTTGGGCTGAGAAATCGGGCTCGGTCAGGCGTTCATTGCATCGCTGCCAGATCTGTCTCTTATACACATCTGACGCTGCCGACGATC